>JAYQUI010000009.1:0-22623 GCA_038147655.1 Nitrosomonadales bacterium | reverse complement strand
GTATGTGTATTGATAATGGTTATATCGCTTTAACATTTGCATACTTCGATGTCCTGAAATAGCTGCAACTTCCATTGGATTGAGTCCTTTTTCAAAAAGTCTTGAGACCGCTTCATGGCGTAAGGTATGGAAAGAGGCATTAGGTATTCCTGCTCGCTTACATGCCCTATAGAACGCCACAGAGACCCCATGAGTGGTGATATGAAACAATTTTTCACTCTGTAGGCGGGTTTGGTGTTGTAAGATTTTTGACACCTTTTTAGTCATCGGAATATAGCGGTCATGATGGTTTTTTGTATTGCGTACGGTAATCATGCGTTTCTTAAAATCACAATCAGTCACTCTTAATTTAACAATCTCACTCACTCGCATGGCTGTATCTAATGCCACATGAATTAGTAAAGGAAGGAGTGAGGATTGACTATGCTGGCATATGCGATGAATGTCATCATTACTTAAACGAGTATCTCTGGATTGAGGAAGGCGAGGGCGTCTAATTTTAAAGACAGGATTATTTATGTTATCAAATCCCCATTCGGTTTTAGCGATGGTGAAGAGATGAGAGAGAATGGCTAAATACAAACGAATGGTGTTGGCAGATTTCTGCTCTTTAATCAGCTGGTCTCGAAATAGACTAATGTGTTGCGATTTAATCGTTCTCATCTTTAAAGATACGATGGGGTCAAGTAGAATTTTTTTGATGCGATAGTTATCAGGTTGAGGATGTTTTTTAGTCGGCAAGATGTCTTGTTGGTAGCGAATGAGTAAAGTTTTTAAAGTGATGTCTTGGTTCGCCACTTCAATGCCTAAATCAATTTCACGCTCCAGCTGTCGTGCCCATATCTTGGCATCTTCTTTATAGACAAAGGTTTTAGAAATAGGGGGATTATTGCGTCGTTGAATACGCACTTGCCATTTGTTGTTTCTTTTGCGATAAGTTGCCATCAAAACTCTCCAAAAAAGGACAGCTGAAGGACAAAATTTTAAGGGAGTTCAAAAGAGTGGTGGCCAGAGACAGAATCGAACTGTCGACACGAGGATTTTCAGTCCACTGCTCTACCAACTGAGCTATCTGGCCAAATTTGAACGTGAAATTATATCAAATAATGATAATGAAAGGCTAACTTCTTTGTATGAATTTTAAGAAATAGTTTCTGAGATCAAGTTGATATAAAGAATAAAGAATCCATCCGTATATTAAATTTGGTATCAAATAAGCAGGGAAATAATTCCAGCCATACTTAATTGATGTTAAGAATGAAGGACCCCCAAACCTATCGGAGAACATGTAGTAAGTATTTGTTGAGATAATAAAAGCGAATGTTGTGCTGATCACAACTACCACAAAAAATATGTTGAATTTAATATCGTAATTTTTAATTAACTTACCAGTGAAGAACATTACAAGGTATGTTGGAATCAGGCCCCAATAACCATCCGTTAAGCAAAACGCCAAACTATTATCAAAAAAACCAGAACCAAAATCAATAACTGCGGTAAGAATAAAAAATACACAGAAAAGAAAGATAGATGGTATCAATAGACCTAAACATAAAAAGATAATTAAACTAGCATCAGGAATTGAAAACTCAGTTAAAAAATGACTCCCCCTTGTAAGAAACATCATAAAAACTAATGAGCTCATTATTAATATGTTATTTTTGTTAAACATTTGCATCATATTTCTACTTCCATTCCGATAAACCAAGTTCTTCTAAAATTATAAGGGTATGTTGTTCCAAATCCAAAACCGTTTGTAACAGTTCGTATCCCATTCTTTTGCTCAAAAATATTATTTACTGATGCAAAAATACTCACGTTGTTAAATTGTAAAACATTTCTTAAATTATATCTCACAAAAGCATTTGTAGATTCATAGGATGGCGACATCATACTTGCATTGTTGTTAAAGTCGTCAAAAATGTAACTACGATCACGCCACACATGATTGAGGGAAGCATTCCAATTATCATAATCATAGTGAATAGCTAAATTAATTGAATTTTTTGGCACCCCTGGCAATAACTTTCCACTGGGAAAGGTTGAGCTGTCAGTATCATTTAAAATTTTTGCAATGGTATAGCTGTAGTTAAATTTAAGATTAAACCTGTCATTAAGCTTGCGCATTAAAAAGACTTCATAGCCATATTTATTAGTACGATCAATATTTTCATTTTGAAAAGTAGATGGATTAAGAACAATTTCATTATCTAGGTCCGCATAGAAAGTGCTAAGTTTTAACTTTTGTTTTGCATCAATATAATTCAAACCCAAATTAATTGTCCTGCTTTGCATCGGTTTTATATTTGGGTTGATGGTATCGTAATTTTCAGTGATAAAGTTATACGGAAGCATTCGGTCAATATCCTGAGATTGCATGCTCTTTGAAAAATTAGTGAATAAATTAACCTGATCATTAAGGATGTAATTTACCCCAGTTTCAAACATGGATAGTCGGTCAGATTGGTCAGAGTTAATACTGGTATTATTGAATTTAGTAATTACTCTCTCTGTTCTTACCCCATAAGTAACGGACAATTTATTAAAATCATCAAGAGAATGTTTTGCTTGTAAGTAGATTGCCTCATTTTGTTTGTTGGCTTGGTTGACTAGAGTTTGTGAGTTGCGATATGCGTTTAATTCTCTTTCGCTGATAGACATTCCGGATGTTAAATTAAAACCTTTACCGGAGTAATCAAGCTCAAGTCCATTAACAATTGCGCTTGTTTTTCTTAAGTTAGTCGCGTAGTCCCTGGCATCATATTTCTTTCTTTGTCCTTGGTGATAGACTTTGACTGAAAAGTTATCTGAAAAATGGGTTATGTAGTCTAGTCCCCAGATATCATCGTTGTAATCGAACTCGTTATACTGTCCTCCGCTGCGAGACGGGTCTTTATTAAACTGAAGCCTGGTTAGGGCTGCTGGAAAAAGAGAGTTAGATTCAGTATTGGAGTATTTGAAATTAATCTGAGAATAATTATCTGGTTCATAGCTTAATTTAATTGTTTGGTTGCTCGACTTACTCTTGTCTTTGTTACCTCTTGAATCTTTTTGACTATAACCGTCATTACTCTCGTAACTTGATGAAAAAGAAATAGAAAAGTTATCAATTTTTTTCCCGGTATTAAAAGAGTGGTTTTTTTGACCATAATTGCCATACGCAGATGAGATCCGTGTTTTATTGTGATTTTTGGTATAGATATTTATTGATCCAGCATTAGATCCATCTCCATGAACAACGGAGCCGCTGCCTTTTAGAATTTCAATACGATCAATGTCGTTTGTATTAATGGTCCCTAAAAAACTAGGAGCCATGTCAATGTTGTTAATTCGATATCCATCCACATTGATTACTATATTTTGGAATCCATTTTCTAATCCATATCCTCTCATATCAATTGATGGAGCAGCCTTGTTCCCTGAGTAGGATGAAACATTAAGCGAGGACTTATTAGATAAAAAATCAAATAAATTATTGGTCCCAGAATTAATAATTTCTTGGTGATCATAGATCTCAACATGATGAGCAGAGTTATTTTCTGAAGTATAGAATTTATTTGAATAAACAATAACTTCATCCGTATTTAGGCTCTCAGAATAAATTAGTGAAGAGTAAAGGCCAAAACAGATAAAAGAGACAAGAATTCTAAAGTAGTACAAAAGCCCTCCCAGACTCAAATCATGATGATTAAGCGTCGATAGGAAGCTTAATACTCACCCGTATAAAAAAGATTGGCCGGTATCCGGACTCAAGAGACAAAATATAACGTCTTCCCAAGAAAATCTCAGTGACTCGTTGTTATATCCACACTCTTTTACCGTTGCGGGGGCAGTATTGGATTTTCACCAATTTCCCGATTATGCCTATGTCTAGGCCACCAACAAACTTGACTATATCATAAGAAAGACTACAATCGCTGCATGGTTTTAAGAAAAATTGCTATCTTTTCACTTATCTTTTTTGCATTCATGCAATGGACATCCTTGCAGCATAATATTGAGCATTTGCAAGAAGCTATTTATATGGCTCATTGCACGGATGAGTCAAAGGAAGATAGTAAGGAGCTTAACCATTGTGAAAATTGTAATATCTTTAATCATTTTGCCTATGTGATTTCAAATGATGATCACACTATATTTAACAAACAGTTAAACTCAACTTTAAATGATAGCTATAGGGTATTTGCTTTCACGCATTTCTACAGCATCAATTCCGTTAGGGGCCCGCCACAAATCTCTTAAATAAATTGTTTTAATTTTTTTAGGAGAATACAAATGCAACAACATTACAAACTTTTGACATTGTCATTACTAATGATAATCCAGTCATATACTTATGCAGATCAGGACATAGATTTACCTATTACGCCAGTTACGGCAAATCCTTTGGGCGTGAGTTCGGATGAGTTTATTGTGCCAATATCAGTGCTTAATGGACATGACCTGGATATCAAAAGAAATAATAGCTTTGCTGAGACACTTGATGGTACTCCAGGTGTTTCATTTTCAAATTGGGGACCTAACATTGGACGGCCTGTTGTTCGAGGAATGTCTGCTGATCGAATTCGTATTATGCAAAATGGTATAAATTCTTTAGATGTGTCCTCGTTCAGTTCAGATCATGCTGTGGCAATTGATCCATTGGTGATAGAGCAAATAGATATTATTCGCGGACCCGCAACTGTGCTTTATGGTGGAGGAACCGTAGGTGGTGTCGTGAATGCGATAGACCATCGCATTCCAAGGCAAAAAATTTCTGGGGCTACCGGTCGAGCAGTGACTCGATTCGGGGGAGCAAATAGTGAGCGCAGCTCAGCAGTGGTAGGTGATATTGGCTTTGGAAATTTTGTCATTCACCTGGATGCTTATTCCAGAAAAACAGGTAACTTAAATATTCCGGGGTATTCTGTCTCTGGAAAATTAGCTCGGTCTGACAGCGAGATTAGTCGTAACCAGTACGGTAAAAAGGGGGAGTTAAGAAACTCTGGATCTGATACAGATGGTGGAGCAATTGGTGCTTCATACTTCTTTGAGAAGGGTTATGTAGGGATGTCCTACGCGAAGCATGATAGCGAAACAGGCAATCCTCTTACTCCGACCGGTTTCTTTGATTTGGAAACCAATCGATGGGACCTGCATTCTGAATTTCATGATCTAGATGGTTTTTTTAACCACTTTAAATTTAAGATGGCTCACACTGACTATAAGCATGACGAACACCATGAGCCGGGAGAAATTGAAAATACTTTTGAAAATCGTGGCTTAGATGGAACGCTTGAATTAGGTCACCACGCCATTGCTGGGATGAGCGGGGTAGTCGGACTACATTTTGAGAATTCAACTTTCAAACAACCGAATGGCGTGTTACTACCGAATGCAAACACAGATTCACAATCTGTATATATTTATGAAGAGTTACCAATCAATGAACATAAACTGACCTTGGGATTTAGACGGGGTAATCATGATGTTAAAAGAAATGCTTTCACAGGAGATGGTGGTTGTTCGCATACTTACAATGCCGTTTGTGGAGATGTTGGTGGTCTAGGAACAGAGGATGATCAATCTTTTGGGGAAACAGAAAAAACATTTCAGACTAATAATGCTGCCATCGGAGGTGTTTATAAAATTAACCAAAACTGGGCGATAAATTCTAATGTAGCACATTCTGAAAGAGCACCAGCATTCTTTGAATTGTTTCCTTATGGTGCCCACCATGCTACAGCCCAAGTTCATAAAGGTAATGAAAATTTAAATACCGAATTATCTAATACAATTGATTTTCAAATTAAATGGAAGGGCAATGGTCATTTTTTTAACATTGGCCCTTACTATACAAAATTTAATCGATTTATTGGCATATTTAATAAGGGTAACGAACTCTATCATCTTCACGAAGGTGAAGCTGAAGCTGAAGGTATGAGCGTTTTTCAATATCGTTCTGTCGGCGCTACATTTAAAGGCTTAGAGTTTGATGGTAACTATCAAATCAATGACCAATTTGATTTTTCTTATAAGGGCGATTATGTTCGTGCTGAACAGGATAACGGAGATGATCTACCAAGAATTTCTCCACTTCGACTAGGCGCGGGGATTGCATATGAAAAAAATAATTGGTACGCGAGGTTAGATGTTTTGAGAGCATTTGCTCAAGATAATATTGCAGCACATGAGCTGAAAACAGATGCTTATACAAATGTGACTGCCTTCGCTTCTTATCAATTACCTGTTGAATATAATCTGCAATTTTTTCTGAAAGGGTATAACTTACTGGATCAGGACATAAGGGATCACTCTTCCTTTATGAAGGATAAGTTTTTAAGAGGAGGACGCTCTTTCCTAATGGGCCTACAAGGAGAGTTTTAGTAAATAATAATGATGAGCCAAACCGCAAAGAGATTAACTAGGCTAAGAAAAACAGCGGCACTACCAATATCTTTAGCTCTCTTTGCGAGTTTGTGTTGTTCTAAGCTAATCCGATCAACAGTGGCTTCAATGGCAGAATTTAATAGCTCAACAATGGGCACCAAGAGTGTAGAGAACAATAACAAAACAATTTCTAGAGAGTTATTTGCGATATAAAAAGCTAGAGGCACCAATACGATTGTAAGAAAAACTTCTTGGCGAAATGCATCTTCATTTTGAAATGCAGCCTTAAATCCTGAGAAAGAGTATCCAATAGCATTAATTAATCTTTTTATACCTGTCTTTCCTTTAAAAGGACTTTCCATAGATACTTACCCTTGATAGAATTTTTATTCATTATAAATGATAGAGAGAAAATAATGGCAAGACTTGTAAACTGTGTAAAGTTGGGTAAAGAAGCAGAAGGATTAGATTTTCCTCCGTACCCTGGCGAATTGGGAAAAAAGATTTTCGAAAATGTGTCCAAAGAGGCGTGGGCCGAATGGTTAAAACATCAAACCATGCTGGTTAATGAAAACCGTCTAAGCTTAATTGATCCAGAGGCAAGAAAATATTTAACACAACAAACTGAAAATTATTTTTTTGGATCTGGCGCAGACCAAGCTGAGGGTTATGTTCCACCAAAAGAATAAGTTAGACTAAGATTTTAGTTCTTTTTTAATCTCTTTCGTTGAAAGATGACGCACGTCGGAACCTTTGACCCAGTAAACTATGTGTTCTGAAATATTTTCTGCATGGTCCCCAATTCTTTCAACTGCTTTTGCAACGTAAACTATCTCAAGTGCAGTTGAAATATTTCTAGGATCTTCCATCATCAAGGTAAGTTGACTACGCATACAAGACTGGTAAATTTCGTCTACTGATTGATCATCTTTGATAATTGATAAGATCGCATCTGGATCCATCCTTGAAAAAGAATCTAGAGCAGTGTGCAGCATTTCTGAGACTAATTTCTGCATGGACTTAATATTAGTCAAGCTCGGTTTAGATAAACGATCATTTTCAAAGATACGTTTCGCAGCCCTCGCAATTTTAGCTGCTTCATCACCAATACGTTCTAGATCAGTAGTTATTTTTTGTACAGTTAAAACAAACCTTAGATCTGCTGCGACGGGCGTTCTTTTTACTAAAACTAATTCACAGTTCTCATCAATGCTGGTTTGAAGATCGTTAACGTCTTCATCTCTTTCAATAATTTTATTGATTAACTTTGAATCAGCATCTTTTAAACATGTGATGGCATCTTTAATCTGCTCTTCAACAATTCCACCCATCTCCATGACCTGAGCACGAAGGTTTTCAAGCTCCTTGTCGAATTTTGAAAATGTATGAATTGCCATGTGTATTCCTTTAAAAATTATTTTTAAAATTCAATAATACTATTTTTTTATTGTTTTCACACCCTCTGAAGTCGCCAATAAGAGCGTATTTGCTGGGCGTGCTGCAAATAAACCATTAGTTACAACGCCAACAATCTGGTTAATTTTTGCTTCCATTGCAATCGGATCAGAAATCACGAGATTGTGCACATCAAGAATGACATTGCCATTGTCGGTTGTAAAATCTCTGAGTACAGGATTGCCGCCAAGCTTGGCTAATTCTCTGGCAACATAGCTTCTTGCCATGGGAAGCACTTCAACTGGCAGAGGAAACTTGCCGAGCACATCCACGTACTTTGATTCGTCACAGATGCAAATAAATTCTTTGGCATTTGCCGCAACAATTTTTTCTCTAGTTAATGCACCACCACCGCCTTTTAACATATGCATGTGTTCAGTAATCTCATCCGCACCATCCACATAAATTTCCATGCCATCTACACTATTTAAATCGAATACTTGAATGCCATGGTCTTTTAATCTATTGGCTGTGGCCTCACTACTGGCAACTGCGCCATCAATCTTATGTTTCACCTTTGCTAATTCATCAATAAAATAATTTGCTGTTGATCCAGTACCTACGCCAATAATTCCAGATTCAACATACTCTACTGCTGCCTTTGCCACTTGTTGTTTTAATTCATCTTGCGTGAACGCCATTCTTTTCCCTTCAATGTATCTTAAAGATTATATTAAAAATTTTGATTACAATGATACACCTCTGTAGAATGAAATTAAAATACTAAAGATATATGACAGTAGTATGAAAATAGATTTAAAACTTTTAAAAAAATCCATTGATCGTGTAAATAATTACAACGTGGTCAAAAAAACACCTCTTCAAAAGCTAGATCAACTTTCCCAACGATTTGATAATCATATTTTTGTGAAACGAGAAGACCTGCAGCTAATCCATTCGTTTAAAATTCGTGGCGCCATGAATAGATTTTCTAAGTTAACTAAAAAAAATCTAAGTAATGGTGTCATTGCTGCTTCAGCAGGAAACCATGCTCAAGGCGTGGCGTTAAGTGCAAAAAAAATTAAATGTCGTGCCGTGATTGTCATGCCAGAAATTACTCCCCTAATTAAGGTGGAGGCTGTCAAGAGTCATGGAGCTGAAGTGGTATTGCATGGTGATAATTTTGCTGCTGCCATGGCACATGCCTTTGAATTAGCAGAAGCAGAAAAATTAACATTTCTACATCCCTATGATGATCTAGACGTTATTGCCGGACAGGGCACCATTGGCAAAGAAATCCTTGATCAATTTAATAAACCGATTCATGCCATATTTTGTTGTGTAGGTGGAGGGGGCTTGGTATCTGGTATTGCGGCTTACATCAAATCAGTTAATCCAAAGATAAAGGTCATTGGAGTCGAAGCTAAGGGAGCTGAGGCAATGACCAAATCTCTAAAAGCAAACAAAAGAGTTAACTTAAAACAAGTAGCCTTGTTTGCAGAGGGCGCTGCTGTCAAGCAAGTGGGTGAATATAACTTTGAATTATGTAAACAACTTGTTGATGAAATGATTGTTGTAGACAACGATGCAATCTGTGCGGCAATAAAAGATATGTTTGAAGATACTCGTACTGTTCTTGAGCCAGCTGGCGCACTAGCTTTAGCAGGGATGAAACAATACATAGAAAAAAATAAACTATCAAATGAGAATATGATTGGTATCGCCTCTGGGGCGAATATGAATTTTGATCGACTTCGTTTTGTTTCTGAACGAGCAGAGATTGGTGAGCAAAGGGAAGCGATCATTGCAGTGACAATCCCAGAAAAACCAGGAGCATTTAAAAGTTTTTGTGAAAAGATTGGTAAGAGAAATATTACAGAGTTTAATTATCGTTATTCTAGTAAAAAAAATGCTCAAATTTTTACTGGCATCAGCATCAGTGACCCCTCTGAAGTAAAATCAATCATTAATTCTTTGGGTGCCGCTGGATTAGAAGCCATTGACTTGACTGCTAATGAAATGGCGAAATTGCATTTGAGACACCTGGTGGGTGGGCGTGCACCGCAAGCAAAAAATGAATTAATTTACCGTTTTGAGTTTCCTGAACAGCCTGGCGCCTTGATGAATTTTTTAGGTCACCTGAATAAGGGTTGGAACATTAGTTTATTTCATTACCGGAATCACGGAGCGGATACAGCTAGAGTGCTAGTAGGTATCCAAGTCCCTGCTAAACAAAAACAAACTTTTAAAAAGTTTTTGAGTCAATTAGGTTATCCTTATTGGGATGAATCAGAAAACCCTGGATATAGCCTTTTCTTAGGCAATTAACATATAGGAATATATCCTATTGAAATTTTTAATAATTTCACTAAAAATAATTTAAAAATTAGATTTAAATAAAGTTAGGAGATTGAATGAAGTATTTAGCAGCTTTTTTATTTGTAGCCTTAGTTTCATGTGGTGCACCTGAAACTCCAAAGGCATATGTCACTTCTCAAAAAGGAGGCATATCCGTCATTGATATTGAATCCAAACAGGTGATAAATGATATTGATATTCAATCTTCAGGTCCAAGAGGCATAGGCATATCTCAAGATGGAAAGTATCTGATTACAGCGAATAAAGGCGATGCCAATTTAAGTATCATCGACCGGGCAAGTGGCAAGCTTGTTTCTCATGTTGAGGTTGGTAAAAATCCTGAATTCATTCGAGTGTTTGGGGATTTAGTATTTGTTTCTACTGAGCCAGCATCATCCGGCAAACCACCAGCACAAAATGATCATACAGCTAAAGATGATGATGACGATGATGATGACGATAAGACACCAGCGCAAATTGCTGTGGTGGATATTAAGAGTGGAAAAAAGCTGAGAGAAATTGAAGGTGGGCCAGAGACTGAAGGTATTGAATTCAATAAGGATGGCACACAGATCATCGTCACCAATGAAGCTGATAATACAGTGACTATTCATGACCTCCAATCGGGAGAGTTATTGAAAACTTTTGATGTAAAACCATATGGCGACAGACCGAGAGGGATCAAGATGTCACCGAAAGGTAATATTTTTGTGTCAACCTTAGAGCATAGCGATAACTTTGTTGTTTTAGACCAAGAATACAATCATTTACAAACCGTTGATACAGGCAAGAACCCTTACGGAGTAGCGTTTGATGCAACCGGCGATCGGTTATTTGTGGCCTCAAGTAAATCCAAGCTTCTCGAAGTGTTTGAAACAGAAGGATTCACGAAACTTAAGGATATTCCTCTTGAGGGTAAAAGGTGCTGGCACTTTTCATTTACGCCAAACAACAATGAACTTCTTTTAGCCTGTGGTAGATCTGATGAGCTCATTGTCGTTGATACGAATAGCCTTGAGGTCACGGGTTCTATTCCAGTTTCTGGTATCCCATGGGGCGTCGTGACTTACCCTAAATCAATTGGAAGTCTTGACGACGTTAGATAGTATTAATTTGATTGATGTAGTTCCACTCATCTTCTGTTAAAGGGGTAATGGATAAACGGTTTCCCCTTTGCAGAATTTTCAAGGTTTCTAATTGTTGATGCTGCCTTAATTCATTTAAGCTGACGAGTGGAATTTTTTTTACAAACGCAACATCCACATTGACCCACCTCGGATTATTAGGGTCTGATTTAGGGTCATGGTATTTGTGGCCTTCAATAAACTGCAATTTATCGGGATAGGCTAATTTGGACACCTTCATGACGCCAACAATACCAGGTTCTTTACAGTTCGAGTGGTAAAAAAAGGCAAGGTCCCCGATTTGCATATCGTCTCGCATGAAGTTTCGTGCTTGATAATTTCTTATGCCATACCAATCTATACTGCCGTCCCGTTCAAGATCATCAATTGAGTAATCGGAGGGTTCTGATTTCATGAGCCAATATTTCATTTATACTAATCCTAATTAATCTAATAGTAATTTTAACGATGATACAAAAGAATGTAAAAGGGACCAATCTGCAAGTATGTAGCCTAAATCCAAAAACTGGTTTTTTAAGAAATGGTTTATGTGATCAGTGTGACTCTGATCAAGGAAATCACACGGTCTGCGCAGAGGTAAGTGATGAATTTTTAATCTTCTCGAAAGCTTTAGGGAATGACTTATCTACCCCGCGCCCAGAATTTCAATTTGCTGGCTTAAAGCCTGGGGACCGTTGGTGTTTATGTGCAAGCCGATGGCTGGAAGCTGCAGAAGCCGGTATGGCTCCACCAGTGATATTGGAGGCAACAAATGAGAAATGTCTTGAATTAATTGATATTGCTGATTTGGAGTATCACAGCCTACGATAAATTTACTTTACTGTTGCCTAGACTAGCATCTAGAACCAAAGGTTCAGGTGGTAAAAGTCTATGATGCTTTAGGTTTGTTAACAAGAGCCCTTAAGAGGTTACCCAATTGTAACAATCTCACCACACCAGAAGAACTTCAACCGATGCTAATGACTAGTTCAAAGAATATATAGCCTAAGCAACAGTAAAGCAAACTTTATTAATGATTACTTAAAGCTTGGTCCAAAATTTTATCAAAATTGTTCAATTTTTCTTGGACTAATTTTAATTGAGTTAGATTTTCTGGATTGTTATTAGTTGATTCGTGAATGATATTTAAGGACGCCATCAGCAAAAGTCTATCAAATCCTATTACTCCTGATTCTTTGAGTTGATCTATCTTTTGATTAAGATAACTTGCTGATTGAAGAAGTGCTTCTTCTTCACTATCGGGGCAGTTAATTTGGAAATCACGACCTAATATATTTATCTCAACAATTTTGCTCACAACAACTCCTCAGCAGGTATTTGTCCAAGTAGATTTTCTAATTTTTGTGAGGCCTCATAAATCTTTAAATTTAAACTTTTGATAGTTTCATCTTGATTATTAATTTTATCTTTCAGAACCTTATTCTCTTCCTGTAAATCATTTAAAAGATTAACTAAGGTCTTAAGCTTCTGTTCGATGATATCTAAATCTTGTTTCATGTTTTTTACTATAAGTGATTATTGGTCTTCGATCAATCTATCTTTTTTTTGGATCTAGGATGGGCTTGATCATAAATTTTAGATAGATGCTGAAAATCTAGATGGGTATATATTTGTGTGGTAGAAATATTTGAATGCCCTAAAAGCTCTTGAACCGCACGCAAGTCCTGACTCGATTGTAAAACATGGCTGGCGAAGCTATGACGTAAAAGGTGAGGATGAATATTCTCTGGGATATTATTTTTTTGAGCCCAAAACTTCAGCCGGTATTGAATTGCACGAGCAGTTAATTTCCTCCCTTGTTGATTAAGGAATAAAAATTCAGTATCAACATGCTTGTTTAATTTATTTCTTTGAAGAATCCATAAATCCAATGCCTCAATAGCTTTCCTACCCAAGGGAACAATTCTAAATTTGTTTCCTTTACCCAATACCTTTAATGTTTGTTCGCTTGTATCAATATCGCTAAGATGTATATTAACTAGTTCAGACAATCTCAAACCTGAGGAGTAAAAAAATTCAAGAATCGCTCGATCTCTTGTATCAATGAAATTAGTTTGAGGAATGTTTATCAGATTAAATACTTGGTCAATTGAAAGCGTTTGGGGTAGTTTCTTCTGTGATTTGGGAGCTTTAATTCCTGATGTTGGATCATATTTCATTAGTTGTGATTTATTTAAAAATAAAAAACAACTCCTCCAGGAAGATAAAATTCGAGATAAAGATTTTCCATTTAATCCAGATGCATGAAGTTTAGAAAGTGATAAACGAATATCTTCAGAATTGATTTCTGTTAGATTTTTGTCATTAACTTGTAACAGTCGATTGATATCATTATGATAATTTTTTATCGTGAGCTCACTTAATCTTTTTTCAAACTTAATATAGTTTAAAAACTGATCCAGTAATTCATTGCTCATAGATCAATTATGCCCTCAAAGACTATCGATGCATCTCCCTTTAAGAGAATATGGTTATCAGCAGAAGCTTGGGTATATATTGAGCCCCCTGGCATGTTAACTTTGACTAAAGAGTTTTCAACTTTTTTAAGATTGATTGCAGCAATGGAGGCAGCACAAGCACCGGAACCACACCCAAGAGTTAATCCTGAGCCACGTTCATAGACAACTAATTTTATTTCGTTACTGTTGATAATTTCACAGAAACCGACATTAACACTATGTGGAAAAAGAGAGGATGCTTGAACACTCTTTCCAGTTCGAACGGCATCAACATCTTTGAGATTATCAACAAAAAATACGATGTGTGGGTTCCCTATATCAATATATATCCCTTGAATTTCTTTGGTTTTTTTATTTGAAAATATATCAAAAAATAATGATGGTTCATTTTTCATACCAATAGAAAATTTACCCATATCAACTGTAATCAGGCCATCAACATTGGTTAAGGAAATTGAGCCATTAAGAGTTTCAGCTGTTATTGGATTTTTTGAGGATATCTTATGATGTTGGATGTACTCATAAAAACAACGAGCCCCATTTCCACAATGCTCCACTTCTGATCCATCTGCGTTAAAGATACGGTATTTATAGTCAAAAGTAGTTGGGTTGTCACTTTTTTCAATAATTAATAGTTGGTCAAAACCAATACCAAAATGACGATCTGCTAACTTAGCTATTTGAACTTGGCTGAGATCGTACGCTTGATCGATTTGATTAATTACGATGAAATCATTTCCTATCGCCTGCATTTTAGTAAATGGTATCTTCATGACTTGGGTAACTTATATCTTCTGTAATTCCATAAATATTGTTCAGGAGAAGTTTTTACAATTGTTTCAATATGCTCATCAATTTTTTTTGCTGTGACTGACCCCTTAAATTCAAATAATTCAATTTCAAAACCTGATCCTATTTTGAGCCGTCTCCCTATTGCAAAAATTATTGGAGCTTTAGTAAGTGTATGTAATTTTTGTACCAATGTCATGGTGTAAACTTTTTGATTAAAAAAACTAGACCATTCGCCATGACCCTCTGGTGGAACTTGGTCCGGAAGAATGCCAACTGCTTCACCATTTTTAAGAGCTATAAGTATCTGTTTCATGCCTCCTAATTCAATATTCACTGGAGTTACTAGATTTTTATTTCTGCCTTGGTATATCAGCTGATTAATCCATTTTCTCCCGGTTGGCTTATACATCACTTTAATAGGTGAAAAAAGCCCATAATATTGAGCTGTGATCTCAAAGGAGCCAATATGGGGGGTTAAAAAAATAATACCTTTATTGTTGGATTTTAATTTTTTAATAAGATCCCAATTTTTTTTTCTTACCACCAATCTTTTGATTCGTTTATTGGATGCAAACCAGATGCTAAATGACTCCATTAGAGCCATCCCGATATGCATTGCATTCGAGATAATTAAATTTTTTGTAGCAATTTTTCCGGATACGAGATGACTTTGGTTGATGTGCTTTACCGTCCGCTCACGAAATTTAACATCCAATAAATACATCAGGAGACCTAGGATGCAACCGAGAAGATGAATAACAATCAGTGGAAGTGAAAAAAAGACTTTTAAAACAATATTCATCAGTATTCAATAATAACCTTAATTCTGTTATTCTAGCGCGAATATTAATAATTTAGATTGATTGAAAGTATGAGTAATTATTTTTTTACCTCTGAATCGGTTTCTGAGGGTCATCCTGATAAGGTTGCTGATCAAATTTCAGATGCCATTTTAGATGCCATCTTAGACCAGGATCCATTAGCTCGAGTAGCTGCCGAGACATTAACTAATACAGGGCTAGTGTTGTTAGCTGGCGAAGTAACTACCAAGGCGCGCGTTGATTATATTAAGGTTGCTAGGGAAGTCATTAAAGATATTGGATACGATCATCCTGAAAAAGGAATTGACTATAACGGCTGCTCTGTATTGGTTGCCTATGATGAACAGTCACCGGATATTGCTCAAGGCGTAGATCAAGCAAATGACGATCCCTTGGATCAAGGAGCTGGAGATCAGGGGTTGATGTTCGGTTATGCTTGTGATGAAACGGCATCTTTGATGCCGCTGCCAATTTGGTTATCTCATCAACTAGTCAAAAAGCAGTCAGAGGTGAGAAAGTCTGGAAAGCTATCGTGGTTAAGGCCGGATGCAAAATCGCAAGTGACCTTAAGATATCAGAATAATACTCCCGTGGCGATAGATACAATTGTGTTATCAACACAACACGATCCTGATATCTCTCAAAAAGATATTCATGAAGCGGTCATTGAAGAGATTATCAAGCCAACACTTCCTGGTGATATTGATACAACTGCTACTAAATTTTTAATCAACCCAACTGGAAAATTTGTCATTGGCGGCCCTCAAGGGGATTGCGGTCTGACAGGCCGTAAAATTATAGTGGACACTTATGGGGGAGCAGCTCCCCATGGTGGCGGCGCCTTCTCAGGCAAAGATCCGTCAAAAGTTGACCGCTCTGCTGCATATGCCGCACGATACGTTGCAAAAAATATCGTAGCCAATGGTCTCGCATCCAGATGTCTAGTCCAGTTATCCTATGCGATTGGGGTTGCCCAGCCCACTTCGATAATGGTCGATACCTTTGGAACAGGAAAGGTTTCTAATGAGGAGATGGTTACAATCATAAGAGAGAATTTTGATTTAAGACCTAAAGGCATTGTTCAGATGTTAGATCTGTTGAGACCTATTTATAGAAAAACTGCAGCTTATGGCCATTTTGGCCGTGATGAAGACACTTTTTCTTGGGAAAAAACGGACAAAAAATTAACATAAACAACAGCTTAACTTTTTAAATAATTTCAAGTATAATTTCTTTTGTCGAGGAACGCTGCGAGATTCTTTCCCAGGCTCGACAATCTAAACTGCGTTCACCTAACCTTGCCAGTCAAGGCTTCAGGTGAAGAAGCCAGCTGGTCACTTATTAACTTTAAATTTAAAGGATAAATTTATGAATAACGTGACAGAATCTAACATTCAATTGGATCATGTTGTTGCAGATATTAATCTTGCTGAGTTTGGTCGCAAGGAAATATCAATTGCTGAAAAAGAAATGCCAGGTCTTATGGCGATTCGTGAAGAATATAAAACATCCCAGCCTTTGAAGGGTGCTTTAATTACTGGCTCATTACACATGACGATTCAAACCGCAGTTTTGATTGAAACATTAGAGGCACTTGGAGCAAGAGTTCGTTGGGCTTCCTGCAATATTTTTTCAACTCAAGACCATGCTGCTGCAGCTATTGCAAAAAATGGTACCCCTGTTTTTGCTTTTAAAGGGGAAAGTTTGGATGACTATTGGGACTTCACTCATCGAATTTTTGAATGGCCGAACGGTGAATATTCAAACATGATCTTGGATGATGGTGGTGATGCCACTTTATTATTGCATTTAGGAGTGAAGGCAGAACGAGATCAATCTATTCTAGATAATCCGCATAGTGAAGAAGAAAGATCACTATTTAAAGCAATCAAAAATAAACTTGCTGAACATCCAACTTGGTACAGTGACAGAATTAAACATATCAAGGGAGTTACTGAAGAAACGACTACGGGCGTACATAGACTTTATCAAATGCATAAGGATGGCGAGCTTGCTTTTCCAGCAATCAATGTGAATGACGCTGTGACTAAATCTAAATTTGATAATTTATATGGTTGCCGTGAGTCTTTGGTGGATGCTATTAAAAGAGCAACCGACGTTATGATCGCTGGTAAAATTGCGGTTGTTGCAGGTTATGGCGATGTTGGTAAAGGGTCTGCACAAGCACTAAGAGCTCTATCGGCTCAAGTCTGGGTAACTGAAGTTGACCCTATTTGTGCATTGCAGGCGGCTATGGAAGGTTATAGAGTCGTGACAATGGACTATGCAGCTGAGCACGCTGATATTTTTGTGACCGCGACTGGAAATTATAATGTGATCAACCATGATCATATGTCACGTATGAAAGATGAGGCGATTGTTTGCAATATTGGCCACTTTGATAATGAGATTGATGTTGCTAGTTTAGAACAATACACTTGGGAAGAAATTAAGCCTCAAGTGGACCATGTTATTTTCCCAGACGGTAAAAAAATAATCTTATTAGCTAAAGGAAGATTGGTTAATTTAGGCTGTGCAACCGGACATCCTAGTTATGTAATGAGTTCTTCTTTTGCCAATCAGACTATTGCGCAAATTGAGTTATTTAAAAATACTCAAGACTATCCAGTTAATGTGTATACGCTTCCTAAGCATTTAGATGAGAAAGTTGCTGTGTTGCAATTAAAAACCCTAAATGTTCAACTGAGCAAGTTAACTGAGGAGCAGGCAAAATATATTGGGGTTAATGTAGACGGACCTTTTAAACCAGATCATTACAGATACTAAATGAAAGCAAGCTCATTTAGTTTTGAATTTTTTCCTCCTCGAACGCAAGAGGGGGAAGAAAAATTAAAGAGAACATTAAAGAACCTGTCAGAATTTAATCCTGAGTTTTTTTCTGTTACATTTGGCGCTGGTGGCTCGACTAAAGATAAGACAATTGGTATTGTTCAATCCATCAAAGATGATGGTTACAATGCAGTCCCACATATCTCATGCATCACTTCAACGAAAGATGAAGTGTTAGGCCTCATTACAAGTTATAAAAATAAAGGTATTAATCGTTTGGTGGCCTTGAGAGGAGATAACCCATCGGGCATTGCCGGGTATGGGGATTTCCATCATGCTAGTGATTTAGTTGAATTTATTAGAATGAATACTGGCGACTATTTTCATTTGGATGTTGCAGCCTATCCTGAATTTCATCCCGAATCAGCAAGTTCTATTGATGACTTGAAAAACTTTAAGACTAAGGTTGATGCAGGTGCTAATTCAGCTATTACTCAATTCTTTTTTAACGTGGACTCGTACTTTCAGTTCATTGAAGAGTGTGAACAGTTAAATATCAGTATTCCTATCGTTCCTGGAATTATGCCTATTTATAACATCAAGCAACTGTCAAGATTTGCTCAAACTTGTGGGGCTGAGATTCCCAGATGGCTTAAATATAAATTAGAATCCTATGGGGATGATATTGAGTCGCTGCGTGAATTTGGTATCGATTTCATTTCTGAATTATGTGAGACCCTTCAACAGTTTGGGGTAGAGTCATTTCATTTCTATACACTCAATGAGTGCGGGATTGTTTCAAAAGTATTGAAAAATATTTCTGATTAACTAGTGAACTGCACCATTTTTTGGATTGAAGAGTGCGTCTTCAACAAATAAGTATTCGTTTTCCCGACCAAAATGCCATAAAGTCATCATGACGATCCATTTTAATTCATCTAGGTTAACGTCCGTTTGATCAACAGCCATGGCTCGATCAATAATGATCTCTCTTTCTGCAGGTGATAAGATGGTTGCCTTTTCAAGGAAGATCAGGAAACCAATGCCTTCATTATTAATTTTTTCATACTCTCTTCTGGAGTAAATTCTTGATTTAAGACCTGATTCATTAATCTTTTTATTATTAATTTTTTCTGATAAAACTTTTAATGTGGCAAACCAATCTATAGCAAATTCAATCTCTTTATACTCAAATCCAGCCTCTTCTAATTCAGTTGTCATCTTTGATAAGTCAGAAACATTATGTTGGGATGAAAGGTAATTTTCAAATACGTAGACTAATAAATCAAACATATCTTTCTCCTAAATAAAATTTATTTGAATTAAAGAGTGAAAAAAAGCGGGTCTCTAAGAGAGTATAATATTGAAAATAAAACTTATAAGATATAAAACTATTCACTAACTTTTAATTTACAGTATTAAGAATAAAATGCAAGTAAAAATATGGCTTTATTAAAAATCTTAAAATACCCTGATCCAAGGCTTCATAAAATAGCTCAGACTGTTGAAGTTTTTGACGAATCAACAGAAAAGCTAGTTAAAGATATGGCTGAAACCATGTATGAGTCAAAAGGGATTGGCTTAGCAGCGACCCAAGTTGATGTTCATCAGAGAATTATTGTGATTGATATAAGTGATGACAAAAAAGATTTATTAGTATTAATTAATCCCAAGTTAATAAAATTTGATGGGCAGCAAGAATATGATGAAGGTTGTTTATCAGTTCCAGGTTTTTTTGAGACAGTAAAACGGTATGAGAATATTACAATCAGTTATCAAGACCTGAAAGGAAATTTAAAAACATTGGAAGCTGATGGCTTATTGTCAGTATGTATACAACACGAGATGGACCATCTCGTTGGTAAAGTCTTTGTCGAATATTTATCTCAATTAAAGCAGCAAAGAATAAAGAAAAAAATAAGTAAATTAAGTAGAGCTAGTTAATGTTAAAAATAGTATATGCAGGCACTCCAGAATTTGCACTTCCATGCCTAAAAAAAATAAATGAATCGGATATGGAGATCATTGCTGTATTGACTCAACCTGACCGGCCAGCAGGGAGGGGGATGAAGATAAAAGAGAGCCCCATCAAAAAATATGCAAAAAATAATCAGTTATTGTATTTCCAACCCGAAAAGATTGATGAGGAATTTACAAATTCTATTAATAAGTTAAGGCCGGATATATTAATTGTTGCGGCTTTTGGAATTATCCTGCCTAAGTATTTTATTGATTTATTTCCAAAGAAAGCCTTTAATATTCATGCATCTATTCTTCCAAAATGGAGAGGAGCTGCACCAATCCAAAGGGCAATAATGCATGGAGACGATAAGATTGGTGTAACTATTATGGAGCTTGTTGAAAAGTTAGATGCAGGTAATATTTTCTTAAAATACAGTCTTGATAGAGACCCAACTAAAACATCCGGGGATTATTTTGAAATCCTAGCAAAATATGGTACTGAGTTAATGATGCAGCATCTTAATAATATCCAATTAGGGTTGCCTATAGAATCAAAATTACAAGTTGAAGAAGAAGTGACTTATGCTAAAAAAATAAGCAAAAGCGAGTCTTATTTGAATTTAGAAAATAAGGCAGAAAATATTGTAAATAAAGTCATGGCCTTAAACCCGTTTCCAATATCAAGAATCTCTTTCAGGCAAAAAGAGGTAAAAATTTTTCATGCTGAGTTAACCGATATTTCATCAGTTGAAAATCAGTCAGGCAGTATTAATTTATCAGAAGATTTATTAGTTGCCACAAGTGATTTTTATATAAAAATAAACTCTATTCAGATCAGCGGTGGGCAAATGTTAACTGGAAAAGAGTTTATTAAAAATTATCAATTAAAACCAGCTGAAAAATTTTCTAATGTATAAGGATTTAGTCCAAGCAGCAAAAATATTATCTGAGTTATGCAGTGGTAGGAAAATTGACACTTTATTTGATCGGTTTTTGAAAGAAGAAAATAACAAAAATTTTATCAAAGATATTGTTTACGGCAGTGTTAGGGATTTCTATCTTAACGATTATATTTTAAAAAAATTTGTGAAAAGAGATATTAAAGATCATTTAATTAAGTATCTTCTGATGAATACAATCTATCAAATAAACCATCAGTCAAAAACTGATTTTACAGTTGTTAATGAAGCTGTTAAAGCTGCAAAAAAAATAAATAATAATTTTTATAATTTGGTAAATGCTGTTCTGAGAAATTTTTTAAGAGAAAAAGATAAATTTTTTACACCAGATGAAATGGATATAAAGTATTCATATCCACAATGGTGGGTTAGCGATCTTATGAAAGAGTACCCTAATGATTGCGAAGCTATTTTAGCAATTGGAAATACTCGAGCAACAACAGTTATAAGAATTAATCAAAGACAAATCTCTTTTAATGATTACATAGATCTTTTAGAACAAGCAAATATTGATTATGAATTAATTCTCGGCGGTCAGTTTATACAAATAAATAATGTAAAAGATATAACTTTGCTGCCCGGTTATGAAGGAGGTAATTTTTATATTCAAGACCCAGCTGCACAATTAGCATGTAATTATCTTGATATACAAAACGGTATGAATATTCTTGATTTATGCTCTGCGCCTGGAGGAAAAGCCACCCATATTCTAGAGAGATTCGATGTTGACTTAGACTGCTATGATATTTCAAATAAAAGAATTAACCTTATCAAGAGTAATATGAAAAGATTACAATTAAAAGCAAATATTATTGACAAAATAGAAACTAATAAACGATATGATCGGATATTAATAGATGCCCCATGTTCAGGATCCGGAGTAGTAAGAAGAAATATAGATATAAAACTTATGCGAAAACAAAAAGATATCGAAAAATTTAGTAATCAACAACTTCAGTTACTTGAAGAGGGGTGGAAAATTTTAAAAAGTGGTGGAAAATTACTTTATGTAACTTGTTCTATTTTTAAACATGAGAATGAAAATGTTGTAATGAAATTTCTATCAAAAAATAAGGATGCTGCAAGCCAAGATCTAATAATCCCAAATGGTTTTAAATACCAAGATACACAACTAATTCCTAATCAATATCATGATGGTTTATATTTTAAAGTCTTTAGTAAAAATTAGTCTGGCTTGGATAGTTTTTTTAAATATATCCTATGCAGATATTATTGTTGATGAAGAATTAGATTCGACAAAAATTAAATATTTTTTAGATTATGAGTTAGATAATGATTTAAAAAATATTATAGATAAAGGTATATCCATTCAGATTTTAGAAACAATCATTGTTAAAAGAAAAAATAAATATTTCATTGATAATGTAGTATTTAAAAAAACTAAAAATAGAAAAATTGAATACCATCCTTTAATTAAAAAATTCTACTTTTTTGAAGAGAGTGAAAGATTTTCATTTGCAGAACTTAATGAACTAGTAATTTTTATCAATACGCCGAGGTACTTAACATTAGAAAATTCCCTGGATTCTATAAATAAATAACTTACAATAAC
>JAYQUI010000008.1:0-23510 GCA_038147655.1 Nitrosomonadales bacterium | reverse complement strand
AGAACAAATTAAGTTTCCTGAAGTTGCCATGCCTTTGAGGGTGGTGTTATTGGGAACCGACCAGTCTCCTTCAATTGGGCAAATTATTGCTTTAATAGGCAAAGATGATTTTAATAATAGATTAAGTGAGCAAATATAAATGGCTAAAAAAATAAGCGCTGATTTTTTTGAAACTTTGGTAAGTAATTCTGTCAATGTTTCAGTTTATCTGATGAACGGTATTAAGCTCCAAGGTCAGATTGAATCCTTCGATGAGGAGAGCATTATCTTGAAAGGTAACTCACCACAGCTGATCTTTATTCATGCGATTTCATCAATAGTCCCAAATTATAAATAAGTTTCTTGAATTCTAATAATACAATCATCCCTAAAGATAAGTGTCTTATAATTAATACTCACGATGGTTATGGTCGCAAGGAATATGATCATCATGAAATTAAAGAACTGGTTAAAACTGCTGGTTTTGATATTGTTGAGTCGTTAGATATTAAAATTGTTACTCCCAACCCAAGCTTTTATATTGGTAAAGGGAAGGTGGATGAAATAAAACAATTAAAAAACTTATTCAGTTTTGAATTTTTAATTATCAATGAAGACATCACCCCTGCGCAAGAGAAAAAACTATCAGATGCCCTTAAAGTAACAATCATTGATAGAACAAACTTAATCTTGAATATATTCTCACAAAGAGCAAAAAGCCATGAGGGTAAGCTTCAGGTAGAGCTTGCACAACTTGAATATCTATCTACTAGACTGGTGCGAGGATGGACTCACCTGGAGCGACAAAAAGGTGGAATTGGGGTAAGAGGTGGACCTGGAGAAAAACAAATAGAACTTGACCGAAGGATGTTAAGAGTCCGAGTCAAGCAACTTAAAGAGCGATTAAAAAAATTAACCAAGCAAAGAGATATGCAGCGACAGCGCAGAAGAAAAAGTGGTGTCTTTACCGTTGCCATTGTGGGTTATACCAATGCAGGTAAGTCCACTTTATTTAACGAACTCACTAAACAAAAAATCTATGCTGCAGATCAATTATTTGCTACCTTAGATACAACTTCAAGGAAATTGTTTATTCCTCCCTCAACTTCGCTTGTGATTTCAGATACAGTTGGTTTTATAAAAAACTTACCAACCAATCTGATTGAATCCTTTAAGTCGACTCTAGAAGAATCGACTAGCGCGGACTTATTGTTACACGTTGTGGATTCAACCAATGAAGAAAAAAAGGAACATATTGATCAAGTAAATCGAATTTTAAAGGAAATACATGCAGATCAGGTGGATCAAATACTTGTTCTCAATCAGATAGACAAAAATAACTCTTTGCCACAAAAAGATATAGATGAGTATGGTAGAATTAGTCGCATTGAATTATCAGCAAAAACTGGCCAAGGAATTGAATTTTTAAAGGAAGCATTGGTCAGAAGAGCATCAGCTTTCAACAATCAAGAAATTATTAATTATGACGAAAACTTTTAGCAATATGTTTAAAAAACTTGGTATTTTTTCAAAACAAGACGGACCTCCTGACCTTGACGAAGTCCTCAAAGACCTGGGTAAAAAAATCGATAATATCTTCAAAAGAAAGCCTCGTATTGTTGTGGATAATAATGGAGGTGGATCAAACAATGGTAATGGTGGCAGTAAGCAAAATTTAAATGGCGGAGACATCCCACTGCTGCCAATTTTATTGATTGTTTTTTTAATCTGGCTGTTAACTGGTTTTTATATCGTTGATCAGGGCTCAAGGGGAGTTGTTTTAAGGTTTGGCGAACATATTGACGTTACTCAACCTGGACCGCGTTGGCACCTTCCTTATCCAATTGAGACTGTAGAAATTGTTAATCAGGAGCAAGTGAGAACAATTGAGGTTGGTTATAGATCATCGAATGATCTCGCTGCTAACTCACAAGATCTCAGAGAATCATTAATGCTCACTGGCGATGAAAACATTGTGGACTTACAGTTTGCTGTCCAATACAACTTAAAGTCAGTTGAGGACTTTATTTTTAATAACCGATCTGCAGAGACGTCTGTAAGAGCTGGTGCTGAAACAGCCATACGTGAAGTGGTAGGTAAGAGTAAAATGGATTTTGTGCTCTACGAGGGGCGAGAGGAAGTTGCCATACGAACTAAAGAGTTGATGCAGCAAATATTAGATCGATATTCTACTGGTATAAACATTACTAGTGTCACAATGCAGAACGCACAGCCACCAGAACAAGTTCAGGCTGCCTTTGATGATGCTGTGAAGGCAAAACAGGATTTGGAAAGACAGAAAAACGAGGGACAAGCTTATGCCAACGACGTAGTACCTAAAGCAAAGGGTACAGCTGCTAGATTAATTGCTGAAGCTGGCGCTTATAAAGTGTCTATTGAGAATGAGGCATTAGGTAACTCAAGTCGATTTGAGCAAATCATGAAGGAATACGAAAGGGCGCCTGAAGTCACTAAAAATAGACTTTTTTTAGAGGCACAAGAAGAGATTTTATCCAACGTGACCAAGGTTATTATTGATCAAAAATCTGGATCGAATAGCTTAATCTATCTTCCTCTTGATCAAATAATGAAAAACAATAATAGATCGTCAGTAAATTCTGTGATTAATTCATTACCCAACAATATAGAGCTACCAAAAACTGAAAGTACATCGATTGATGTTACTCAAGAGAGGTCAAGGGACGCCTTTAGAGCAAGAGAAAGAGAGATGAGATAATGCAAAAAACAACAAGAGTTTTTGTAGCAATTTTAGTATTCTTAATTTTATTAAGCATGGCGACATACACAGTGGACCAACGTGAGCATGGCATTGTTTTCCGTCTTGGGGAAATAGTGGCTGTTAAAAAAGACCCAGGTCTGTATTTTAAAGTCCCACTAGTAGACAATGTGCGACATTTTGATAATCGTATCTTAACTTATGATTCATCAACTCCAGATCGCTTTATTACCAGCGAGAAGAAGAACGTGCTAGTGGATTCATTCATCAAATGGAGAATCATTGACCCTGCAAAATACTATGTGTCTGTTAATGGCGATGAAAGACAAGCAGAAAGACGTTTAACCCAGACCGTTAATGATGGCTTGAGAGCAGAATTCGGTAAAAGAACGATTCAAGAAGTTGTGTCAGGGGAGCGTTCTGAAATTATGGATATTATTAAAGAAAGAGCAGACCGTGAATCTAATAATATTGGAATACAAATCTTAGACGTCAGACTCAGACGGGTCGATCTTCCAAAAGAGGTTAGTGACTCTGTCTATCAACGAATGGAAGCTGAACGAAAATCAGTGGCAAACGAATTAAGATCTGAGGGTTTTGCTGAATCTGAAAAAATTAAGGCAAATGCGGAAAAAGAAAAAGAAATTATCATTACTGATGCATACCGAGAAGCTCAAAAACTTAAAGGTGAGGGTGATGCTAAGGCTGCGAGAATTTATTCAAATGTTTTCAATAAGAACAAAGAGTTTTATGATTTCTACAGAAGTATTGAAGCTTACAGAAACAGTGTAAACAGTAAGGACGATATTCTCGTGTTAGATCCAAACACTGAATTTTTTAAATACTTACAACCAAAAAAGAATAGTACTAAATAATTGGCATTAAACTTATTTGTTCTATTCCTTGGCTCTGTCTTACTTTTTGAAGGCCTCCTTCCTTTAGTTTTTCCAAGATTTTGGCTCAAATTCATTACAAGTGTTTCAAAATATAAGCCTGGTCAGCTTAGAATGCTTGGTTTATTTTTAACATTGAGTGGTTTATTATTACTATTATTTGGAATTAGAAACTTATGATTACGACCTGGTCAATCCCTGATAAAGTTGAAGATTTATATCCCCAGAAGGCATTAGAGTTAGAGAAAAATAGAAGGGTATTAGTCGATTTCTTTTTAAAAAATAAGTTTGAATTGATTAGTCCTGCAATGATTGAGTATGCGGATAATGTATCTTTTAATGGAAAGTCGGTTGATAGCGATATGTTTAAGTTATCAGATCCATTATCAGGAAGACTGATAGGGATTACTCCAGATTTAACCATTCAAACGGCTCGCATTGATAATTATTTGGCTTCTTCGTCGAATGATATCAAGAGCTATTGTTACTGTGGACCTGTCCTTAAAGCCGATACCAGTTCCTTTAATCAGTCTAGAGAAGAGCTGCAAGTCGGCGTAGAAATTTACGGAAACGAAAAAATTGAAGCAGATATTAGTGTAGTATCTACGTTAATTAAATCTCTTAAATTATTGAAAATAAAAGATATTTTATTATCATTTAACGACATATCTATCTACACTGAATTTTTAAAGTCATTGGCATTATCTGCCCATGACTCAAAACAATTGAGATCCTATTTTGCAAAGAAAGACCTGGTATCAATTAAAAATTTACTTGGCAAAAATTTAAACTCTTCTAAGATTAGTAAAATTGAATTATTCATGGATATGTTTGGGGATGATAAATCCTTAAAAAAAATCCAAGAATTTTTCGTTGGCAATAAAGCGATACTTGATCGATTAAAAAACTTAAAAAAAATAATGAGTGCTTTGCCACCTTCAGTAAAAATTATCATTGATTTGTCCGACGTTGATTTTTATGAATATCATTCAGGATTAATTTTTAGTGCTTATTCTTCTAAGTTCACCTCCCCGATTGCTAAAGGAGGTCGGTTTGAAAATCTAACAACTAACTTTGGGAAAAAAAGACCAGCTGTTGGGTTTACTTTTGATTTAAGAAGTCTTTTATTTGTTGGATAGTTTATGAAAAAGAATTTAGTAGTTATTGGTACCCAATGGGGTGATGAGGGAAAAGGAAAAATTGTTGATTGGTTAACTGATCATGCTTCAGCTGTTGTTCGTTTTCAAGGGGGACATAATGCTGGACACACCCTTGTAATTGAGACCAATGGTGCTCAAAAAGAATATAAGCTGAATCTAATTCCATCTGGGATCGTCCGTGAGGGTGTTGAGTGTTTAATTGGAAATGGCGTCGTCTTAGATATCAACCACCTGATTTCAGAGATTCAAACATTAGAAAACGACAACCTAGATGTTCGTAATCGTCTATTCATCAGCCCAGGCTGCCCATTGATCTTAAAATCACATGTATTGATTGATCAAGCGAGGGAAGAGGCACGATCTACTGAGAAAAAAATAGGCACAACTGGAAAAGGAATTGGTCCAGCCTATGAGGACAAGGTGGCTAGAAGATCCATTAGAGTTTATGACTTGTTTAATCCTGAAGCTTTAAAAGAAAAGTTAACCGATTTGTTGTCTCACCATAATTTTATTTTGGAACAACAATTAAATGCCTCACCGGTGAATGTTGATGAAATCTATAATAATCTAGTTGAGTGCGCCGAGGTGATTAAACCTCTTGTGACGGATATCTCTAAAAAGATTTATGATCTTAATCAAGCTGGTGCAAATGTTTTATTTGAAGGTGCACAGGGCTCTTTATTAGATATTGATCATGGGACCTATCCCTTTGTTACATCTTCTAATTGTGTCGCTGGACAAGCATCTGCTGGTTCTGGTATTGGCCCTAATCAGCTGGATTATATACTTGGTATTACCAAGGCTTACACAACACGAGTTGGTGGTGGCCCTTTTCCGAGTGAGTTAGATATTGATGAGCCTGGAACGCCTGGTTATCAAATGTCAGACATTGGTAAAGAATATGGCACAGTGACCAAAAGAAAGAGACGCTGTGGGTGGTTTGATGCAGTGGCTTTGAAAAGATCCGCAATGGTCAATGGTTTATCCGGATTATGCATAACAAAATTGGATGTTCTTGATGGGTTGGATGAAATAAAGATTTGTACACACTACGAACTTGATGGAAAGGCTGTAGATATTCCACCACTTGGAGCGGAAGATGTGTCACGCTGCAAGCCTCAATTCATTACCATGGATGGATGGAATGGAACTACTTTTAGGGTAAAAAAATGGGAGGAGCTACCAACAGAGGCTCAGAATTACCTACAAAAAATTGAAGAGGTGACAGGAATTCCTATTCATATTGTATCTACAGGTCCTGAAAGAGATGAGACGATTCTCATAGAACACCCGTTTGAGATAAATTAATGTCAGATAAAAGCGAAAACCATTTTGGTATTCATGCTAAATGGATTTATACCGCAAATTCCAAACAAGAACTCCTTGAAGACCATATTCTTCTCATTAAGGATGGTTTTATAGAAGAAATCGTTCCATTTAAGAGCTTTAGTAATGATGAAGATCTGAATATATTGAATCTGGGTGAATCACTTATAACCCCAGGATTAATTAATGCGCATACACATTCAGCAATGACCTTTTTAAAAGGGATATCTGATGATCAAAGACTAAATGATTGGTTAGAAAAATCGATCTGGCCAAGTGAAGCGAAGTTGCTCAGCCATGATCTTGTTTTCGATGCATCCCAGTTGGCATGCTTAGAAATGCTGAGTTCAGGCATTACCACATTTAATGACATGTATTTTTTCCCTGATGCAACTGCAAAAGCAGCAACAGTGGTCGGGATGAGGGCAAATATAGGCTTAGTCTTTATTGAATTTAAGAGTGGGTACGCGAATGATTTTACCGATTATCTAGACAAAGGTTTGAAATTTAAGGATGACTTTAGGAGTGAGGAGAATATAACAACTACATTGGCCCCACACGCACCCTACACAGTATCTGACGATTCATTTTTAAAAATTAGAACTTATGCTGACCAGTTAGGAATGAATATTCATTGTCATATCCATGAAACCGAGTGGGAAATAAAAAACAGCATAGAACAACACAATGTTCGTCCACTGACTCGTTTGGACTCACTAGGCCTATTAGGCCCTGATTTTATTGCTGTTCATTGCGTTCATCTCGATTCATCTGATTTAGAAATAATTAAAAAAAATCAAATAAATATTGTGTCATGCCCTGTATCTAATTTGAAATTGGCAAGCGGAATGCCAAAAATTAACACCATGCTCAATTGCTCCCAGAATGTAGCAATTGGGACTGACGGATCGGCAAGCAATAACAAACTAAGCTTATTCGATGATTTAAAACTTTCAGCATTGCTGCAGCGCACTGAAATAGATGTAAAAGAATTTTTAAACTCAAAAAATTTATTCGATATGGTGACAATTAATGCTGCAAAAACCCTTAATATGCAGGATCAAATTGGTTCTATTGAAAAACAAAAAAAAGCCGATCTAGTATCTTTTAATTTATCAGATATTCATCTGCAACCAATATATGACCCTCTCTCGACATTAATATATTCTGGGGGGAGAGATAATGTGCAACATGTATGGGTTAATGGTAATTTAAAGTATTCAAATAAAGAATTTATTAATGATGTTGATGTCGAAAAATGTATAACCAAGATTAAATTATGGAAAAACAAAATATCAACGTAGATCTCAATGAGGTAGAGAAATTTAATAAAATTGCTCACAAATGGTGGGATCCATCATCAGAATTTAAACCACTTCATGACATCAACCCATTAAGGGTCAATTACATTAATGATTTATTCCCGTTGAATGAAAAAAATATCTTAGATGTGGGCTGTGGTGGCGGTATTTTAGCTGAGTCAATGGCAAGGCTTGGTGGGAATGTGACCGGTATTGATCAAAGCGAAATTGCCATCAAAATTGCTAAGCTTCATGCAAAAGAAAATAATTTAAGTATTGATTATAAATTATTGAATATAGAAGATTTTTTAAAAAAAAATTCAAACAAATTTGATGTTATTACATGCTTAGAAATGATTGAACATGTACCTGATCCATCATCGATTATTACCTCTTGTGCAAAAAAACTGAAGAAAAATGGACGCTTATATGTTTCTACTATCAATCGAAACTTGAAAGCCTTTTTATTTGCAATAGTTGGTGCGGAGTATATCCTCAATTTACTTCCTAAAGGAACACATCATTACGATAAATTCATTAAACCTAGTGAAGTGAAGTTTTGGGCAAACAGTTTAAACATGAATATCTCTAATATTACCGGCATGACTTACAACCCATTCTTAAAAAAATATTCGCTGGGCTCGGATGTGTCAGTAAATTATATTTTAGAGTTACGATTCAATAATGATTAATACATTTTTGTTTGATTTAGATGGCACGCTTATTGATACAGCCCCTGATCTTATTAACACTGCTAATGAAATATATTTAAAGTACAACCATAAAGAAATAAGTTTCCAGGAGGGATTGGGCTGCTCCTCAAATGGAATTAATGCATTTCTAAAAAAGAGGTTTACCCTGGATGAAATTAATAACAATTCCTTATTTGATGAGTTTGTTGAGATTTATAAAAATAATTGTTATCTAAATGCTTCTCTATTTCCAGGATTTCTAGATATATTAAAAGATTTAAGAAAAAGGGGATTCAGCATTGGTATTGTTACAAATAAACCAAGAGTCTTTACTGATTTAATCCTTGATCATTTGGGGATTAATTCAATGTTTGATATTGTGCTTTGTCCGGATGATGGATTTAAACCTAAGCCAGATAATCAGATGTTTTTAGAAGTATTTGAAAAGCTTAACGTGGGCCATAGTCAGGTTATTTATGTTGGTGATGGTGAGAGGGATATTATTGCAGCCAATGCGTCTAATATTATTTCTGTATTTGCTAGTTATGGCTACATCGACCCATCAGAAAATACTGAGATATGGGGTTACGATCTTTTAATCAATTCAACCGATGATTTAAAGAAGTTAATTGATATTTTTTCTCTCAGAAATTGCTTGAGCTAATGTTCCCGTATCAGTATATTCGATCTCAGATCCCGAAGGCATTCCTCTAGCAATTCTTGAAATTTTCTTATCCAAGTCCTTAATGAGCTCAGTAATGAAGGTTGATGTGGCATCACCTTCTTTTGTGAAGTTGGTTGCAATGATGACTTCTTTAATATTTTCATCTTTGCACCGTTCGTATAATGAATTCATAGCAAGCTCTTTGGGCCCAATCCCATCAAGAGGTGATAAGCGTCCCATTAAAATATAGTAGAGTCCATTGTATGAGTGCGTTTGTTCGAACATTAATAGATCAGTCGGCATTTCAATAACGCATAAAACTGAATTATCTCGACCGTTATCAGAACATAGATCACAAACAGTCGTCTCACAAAAATTATTGCATGATTTACATTTGCCTAAGTGCTTAAAGCTATTAAGTATTGAGTTAGCTAAGTTTTTAGCCCCATCGGGATCGCGTTGAAGAAGGTAGTACGCCATTCTTGTTGCAGATTTAGGCCCAACTCCGGGCAAGCATTTTAAACTTTCAATTAAATCATTAAGTACTTTTGACATAATTAAATCAAAAGGGAAGATTCATACCAGGGGGAACTAAGCCAGACATTTTTTGGCTGGTGGTGGACTCAATTTTTGCTTGTACATCTTTAAGTGCAACTAAAATTAAATCTTCAAGCAATTCTTTGTCAGTAAGTAATGATTCATCAATCAATACTTTTTTTACTTCATTTTTACAAGACATTGTAATTTTTACCTGCCCATTACTTGCAGATCCTTCAACTTCAATATTACCAAGTTCATTTTGTGCTTTTTGCAGATTGGCCTGCATCATTTGAGCTTGTTTCATTAGGTTACCCATTCCGCCTTTTGCCATTATTTTCTCCTAATTAATTTTGGTCGATTTGATTGTGCTCTCAATAATTTGAGCATCAAATTCGTTTAAGATATTTTCTATTTTTGAGTCTGTTTTTATTGAGTCTGTGGCTATCTTTAACGCATCATCTTTTTCTATTTGTTTTTTTTGAGCCGGCGTTGATGTCACTGTCTCCTCATTGATTTCGATTTTTATTTTTACTCCATAAATCGTATAAAGCGATTCTTCTAAAATTTTAATGTATTTATCATTATTTAAATGTTTGAATCTTTCATCAACGATTAGATATAAAAAATTATCCTCATGTGACTTAACTACACAATTTTGCGCTAAGGTTTTTGCCATGCCAGGTTTAATTTGATCTACAACATGATCCCAATTATCAATTTGAATATTCTTTGCTGAGTTTTTCTTTTTGGGTTCATGGTTCTCAATCGATTCGCTATGGTTAATTTGTTCTGTTTTTAACCGTATTGCATTAACATTGTTTGTCGGTATAAAGTTCAACAATCTAATGATGGTCATTCTAAATCCGATATGCTGACTAGGAGCAAAGGGCAAGTCTTTCAGACCATTGATAGAAATCTGATAAAGCGTCTGTAAGAGTTGAAGACTAACTTGTTCGCTATGCTTTATTGATTTATTTCCACTACCAAATGTTTGCTCCTCTGAGATCGCAAAAATTTTTTCCGATAATACTTTTAGTGCGCTTTCATAAGAGATGTGGTGCTCTTTAAGCTTGTTCAGTAAATCAAAGACATTTTGTTTATTGTTATCTAAAATGTTTGTTAGTAATTCATCAATCACGTTGTCAGAGGTGACCCCAAGTATTTGTGTTAATTTTTCCAGACTGACATTGCCATTTGTGTAATTTATAACTCTATCCGCAAGCGACAATGCATCTCTCATACTGCCATCAGCATGTTTAGATATCATATTTATTGCTTCATCTTCATAGGCTATATTTTCCTCATGGAAGATATTTTTTAATTGACCAGAGATTTCATCGTTTGTCATCTGCATCAAATTAAAATGAAGGCATCGGGATATGACTGTAACTGGTATTTTTTCTGGATCCGTGGTGGCCAAGATAAAGATCACATGTTCTGGGGGCTCTTCAAGTGTCTTTAACATTGCATTGAAAGAGCTTTTTGAAAGCATGTGAACTTCATCAATAATAAATATTTTATATTTGGATGAGGTTGGCTGATAGTTGGCATTTTCAAGCAGCTCACGCATGTTATCAACCTGTGTATTAGATGCTGCATCAAGCTCGATAACATCAATAGACTTAGATTGGTCAATTTCAAGACATGAAGAACATTCACAACAAGGAGTAGGGTTAGAACCATTGTGACAATTTAAGCACTTTGCAAAAATCCTAGCAATGGTCGTTTTTCCCACACCTCTCGTACCTGATAAAAGATACGCATGATGTAATCGATCACCTAAGATAGAATTTTTTAAGGCCTCAACAATAAATTCTTGACCGACTATGGTCTCAAAATTTTTTGGACGCCATTTTCTTGCAAGAGCTAGATTTTTCATAATTTTAATTAATTAAGGCGAGCCATGGTCTCGGCACTTGTTTCATTAGTTGTGGCTGCTTGCTTCCGCACCTGACCAGGTTGGCTAACTTACAATGCGAGGTGACCCGCCAATTCTTATTTTACATTATCTTGAAGTCGGTTGTTGTGTTAACCACATTTTTTTACGGGCTGTTTTGAAAGATAATCCCACTCTTCATCGGTGTAGAGTCTTGATCTAATAAAAAATCTTAAACCCGTTGGGCGCTCTAATGAAAACTGGCCACCTGTACCAGGAATCGCATCTAGGGTGATATGTGTATGTTCCCAGTATTCAAATTGTGATGCGCTCATATAGAAAGAAACACCATTGACTTCTCCCAAGCATACATCACTTGACCCTAAATAAAATTCGCCATCTGGATAGCACATCGGAGAACTTCCGTCACAGCACCCGCCCGACTGATGAAACATGATAGGACCATGCTCATTTCTTAACTTTTCAATTAAATCGTTTGCAGCAACTGTGGATGAAATTCTAGTAATCATAAAAAAAGGGTTACATTGAGTAACCCTTATTTTACAACAAATTAACGACTTAAAAGAAGCCTAATTTATTTTCACTGTAACTTACTAGTAAGTTTTTAGTTTGTTGGTAATGATCAAGCATCATTTTATGTGTTTCTCTACCGATACCAGACTGCTTGTAACCACCAAACGCTGCGTGAGCAGGGTAAGCATGGTAACAGTTTGTCCATACACGACCTGCTTGTATCGCACGACCCATACGGTGAGCAATATTTCCATTTCTTGACCAAACACCGGCACCTAGACCGTAGAGTGTATCGTTAGCAATTTCAAGAGCTTCGGCTTCGTCTTTAAATGTTGTTACTGAAACGACTGGACCGAAAATTTCCTCTTGGAAAATTCTCATTTTGTTATGGCCTTTGAGAATGGTAGGCTCGATATAGTAACCATTAGAAAGCTCACCATCTAATGATCGTAAGTTTCCTCCTGTAAGTAGTTCAGCGCCTTCTTCTTGACCAAGCTTGATGTAAGACATAATTTTTTCTTTTTGCTCACTTGAAGCTTGTGCACCGATCATTGTAGCTGCATCAAGAGGAGATCCACTTTTAACAGCCTTTGTTCTTTCAATCGCTCTTTCAATGAATGCATCATAAATTGACTCTTGAATTAATGCACGAGAAGGGCATGTACATACCTCACCTTGGTTTAAGGCAAACATTGTGAATCCCTCAAGACATTTATCAAAATAAGCATCGTCTTTTTCCATCACATCTTCGAAGAAGATATTTGGAGATTTTCCACCTAATTCAAGAGTGACAGGGATAATATTCTGAGAAGCATATTGCATAATCAATCGACCAGTTGTTGTTTCTCCAGTGAATGCAATTTTCGCTATACGATCTGAGCTAGCAAGTGGTTTACCTGCTTCTAATCCAAAGCCATTGACTAAGTTTAATACACCCGGTGGGAGAAGGTCGCCAATAATTTCTGCAACCACCATAATAGAAACTGGAGTTTGTTCCGCAGGCTTCATAACAACACAATTTCCTGCACCAATAGCAGGTGCCAATTTCCAAGCCGCCATTAAGATAGGGAAGTTCCAAGGAATAATTTGACCTACAACCCCTAATGGTTCATGGAAATGGTAAGCAACAGTCTCATGGTCTATTTCACAAACTGACCCTTCTTGCGCTCTAATGGCTCCAGCAAAGTATCTAAAATGATCAATTGCCAAAGGAATGTCAGCAGCCATGGTTTCGCGAATAGGCTTACCATTGTCAATAGTCTCTGCTAGAGCAATCTTTTCAAGATTTTGTTCCATTGCATCTGCAATTTTATTGAGAATATTTGCTCTTTCTGTAGGGCTTGTTTTACCCCAGGCATCTTTTGCGGCATGTGCAGCGTCTAGAGCTAAGTTAACATCTGCTTCTGACGATCTAGCAACTTCACAGAATGGCTTACCAGTTAAAGGGGTAATATTTTCAAAATACTTTCCATCAACAGGTTTTACCCATTTTCCGCCAATGAAATTGTCATATCTTTCCTTGTAGGGACTATCTATCCCAAGGTTTTTTAGTGTATCAAACGCCATTTTTTCTTTCCTCCCAAAAATGAAATTAGCTATGATGCTATGTGTATTAGATGCCTAAACAATACATTAATGGGATTTTGCATTTTAATCAAGTCAACATAGCTGATAATATTTTATGTATAATCCACGTCTCAAATCATCTGGAAGGGTGGATGAGTGGTTTAAATCGCACGCCTGGAAAGCGTGTTCAGGTTGAATAGCCTGACGCGGGTTCGAATCCCGCCCCTTCCGCCATTAACTTTAATTTTCATTAAAAAATAAAAAACAACAATAAATTGAATTTTTTTGTATACTAAACACTCTATGTAGTGTTTTTACTATTTTAGGAGATTTCATAGATGACTAAAGATGTCTTGAAATACCTTGTAATACCTATAATGAGTTTCTTAATGTTTGGTATCTTTATCCAACATCATGTATCAAAACCAAACCCACCAAAAAAATTATTATGCAATGAAGGTAATCTTTTATCCCAAATTGATGGCACAGGCTCTGTTTACACCAGAGTAAGTGGCTTATCATGTAACTATGATAAAGGAACCCTCATTATTAGTGATAAAAGCAACAGAGTGGCATTAAACGTTGAATAAATAGCTATAACAGCGAGCAAAAACTTCCGTTAATTTTCTGCTCAGGATTCCTTTCAGGGATGATATCTGATAATTGATCCAAAAACTCAAGGTAAATATTTTTCAGCTGAATATCATGACGCGCTTGCATATAGACTTGTTTTTTTATAGTCAATGAGCCACGATCTATTTGCTTTGATGGCTCCTGAAATAAATAATAATTTAAATCCGCATACATTGTTTGCATGAGTGGATTATAAAAAAAATTGGGTTCTAATTTAACAATAAAATCTGAGTTTTCAGTGCCATTGCACTCGGAGAAAGATATCTTTTTATAATTTTGTTCATAATCTAACAAGGCTTCTTTAAACACATCAGAGTGTTTGTAAAAAATTCTTCGGTTAACCCTGGTTGATATTCTTTCAGAATCAGAATAATAATTAAATCGGTCATCAAAAAAGTATTGGACATCAAGCTCTTCACTTGCTATTAATGAAGGCATGAAAATAAAGTTAATAACTAATAACAAAAAACCGATACTTGCATTCATTTTCATCATAACTACTATTCTATCGGGAATAGCTATAAGTTCAACTTTAGATGGAAAAATAATTAAGATTATTGATGGCGATACAGTCTATTTTCAGGCTAATAATGACGATGGCTACACAAAACTCAGACTTGTGGGTATTGACGCTCCAGAAATGAAACAAGCTTTTGGCCATAAATCAAAGCAATGTTTGGCTAATTTAATTAACAACAAGATGGTTCAAATCATTTCGTTTGGAGAAGATCGTTACAAAAGAACCTTAGCAAAAATACTCATTGAAAAAATCGATATCAATCTAGCTATGATTGAAAATGGCTGTGCTTGGTTTTATAGAAGATATAAGAATACTTTAGATATAGATGACCAGGCTATGTATGATCAAGCTGAAATTTTTGCTATTGAAAATAAAAAAGGACTTTTTAGCAACCAAGAGGCAGAAGCTCCATGGGATTGGAGAAAAAAGAATTGAACAATTTTTCTTATTATTTATCAATACAGAAACTAAGGAGTTTTTAATGAAAAAAATATTATCAGTGCTTTCGCTTTTTCTTTTTCCAGCAGTAGGTCTTGGTGTTTGTGGGGATTTTTATGACACACCTTTAACAACCCTGCAGGGGGATAAATTTAATCTATGTGAACATAAAGATAAACCTATTATTTTTGTCAACACAGCGAGCAAATGTGGTTTCACCTCGCAATTTGAGGATCTTGAGCGACTTTACTCTGATAACAAAGATAAGCTTTTAATAGTAGGATTTCCTTCTAACGATTTTAATCAAGAACCTGGTTCTAATGAGGAAATACAAAAATTTTGCAAACTTACCTATGCTGTTGAATTTCCAATGATGGAGAAATCAAGTGTCGTTGGCCCAAAAGCAAACCCGATTTATCAAAAATTAAGTGAGGTTACCGGGAAGGCTCCAATGTGGAACTTCTATAAGTTTGTTGTGATGCCTAATTTTGAAAAAGTGCACGTATTTTCTAGTATGACAAATCCCGAATCTAAGGACATCAAAAAGATACTAAAACCATTTAATATTAATTAATTTTTGTTGATATGCTGAATAATGATTGCTGATAGTTCTTCAACAGAGCGACTGGTTGAGTCAGCAATTGGAACCCCAAGCTTTTGCATTAATCTTTCAGCTTTTTTGATTTCATCTTTACAATTTTCAAGGCTGGCGTAATGACTATCGGGGCGTCGTTCACTCCTAAGTGAGCTTAACCTGTTTGCTTGAATTGTGAGACCAAAAATTTTATCCATATATCCTTCAAGAATAGGAGGAATAGTACCTCTCTCGAAATCCTCCGGAATTAAAGGGTAATTCGCAGCTTTTATACCAAATTGCATGGCAAGATAAATACTTGTTGGCGTTTTTCCACTTCTTGAGACACCAACTAAAATTACGTGAGCTTGGTTTAATCCATTATGAGTCATCCCGTCATCATGGCCTAGAGCAAAATTTATGGCCTCAATACGGTTTCCATAATTTGCACCCTTCATACTGTGAGCAACGCCAGGGCGAGTCAGTGGCTCTTGATTTAATTCTTCTCCAAGTGGATATATAAAGGATTCAAATAAATCAATATAGTATGCATCGACCTGTTTCAGTTCACTGCGAAGGATATTATTACCAATAGACATAATTACAATCGGCCTTATCCCATTAATTAATTTTGCATTGACGATTCTTTTTTGAGCATCTTCGATTTTTTGATGAGAGTCAGTAAAGGGTATTCTGATTTGTTCAAACTCAGTATCAGGGAAATGCGCTAATAAGCCACCAAGAGAGCCCGCTGTAATACCTGTTCCATCAGATATAAAAAAAGCTCTTCTTTTATTATCAGAAGACATTACTTAGAAATTTTTTTCCATGTAGAAATAACAGTATCTGGATTTAATGAGACAGATGATATTCCTTTGTCCACCAACCATTGAGCAAAGTCATCATGATCTGATGGCCCTTGCCCACATATACCTACATACTTCTTCTTCTTCTTAGCAGATGTAATTGCTTGCTCAATGAGCTTCATTACTGCAGGATCTCTTTCATCAAAACCATCAGCCAAAATACCAGAATCACGATCAGTACCTAAAGTTAATTGTGTTAAATCATTTGACCCGATTGAAAAACCATCAAACAATTCTAGGAATTCATCTGCCAAAATAGCGTTTGATGGAACTTCACACATCATAATAATTTTTAAATCATTTTCACCCCTTTTAAGGCCATGACTCTCTAAAATTTCAAGTACTGCTTTAGCTTCATTTAGAGTTCTAACAAATGGAATCATGATTTGGATATTAGTAAGCCCCAATTCATCCCTTACTTTTTTCAAGGCTTTGCACTCCAAAGCGAAACAGTCTTTAAATTCTTCGGATTGATATCTGGCAGCACCTCTAAATCCAATCATTGGATTTTCCTCATCAGGCTCATAAATATCTCCAGCAACTAATTTTTTATACTCGTTAGACTTAAAGTCTGACGTTCTCAAAATAACTGGATTTGGATAGAAAGCAGAACCCAGGGTGGCTACTCCTTCAGCAACCTTACTAATGTAGTAATCTTCTGGATTTGAATAACCTTTTGACTTATGATCAATCACCTCTTTAACATCGCTCGGCATCGCATCATAATTAATAATAGCTTTTGGATGAATGCCAATAATATTATTGATAACGAATTCTAATCGAGCCAAACCAACGCCATGGTTTGGTATTTGGGCAAAAGTAAATGCCATATCGGGATTACCAACGTTCATCATGACCTTAACAGGCGGAGAGGGCAGCTCTCCATCCTCTTGAATCTCAATATCGTAATCCAGCTTACCTTGATAAACAATTCCAGTTTCACCCTCAGCACATGACACGGTAACGAGATCGCCATCTTTAAGTAATTCTGTAGCATTAACACTTCCAACAATAGCAGGAATACCCAGTTCACGAGCGATAATTGCAGCGTGACAAGTTCTACCACCTCTATTAGTTACTAGGGCAGAGGCTCTTTTCATAACAGGTTCCCAATTTGGATCCGTCATATCTGCAACCAGAACATCTCCAGGTTGAACAGTGTGCATTTCATTAGGGTCTGTAACGACTCGTACCGGCCCTACACCAATTTTTTGTGTGACGGCTCGTCCAGCAACAATAGCCTTACTGGTTTCATTAAGCTTGAAAGTTTCAGTGACATTTTTCTTTTGTGATTTTACTGTTTCAGGCCGTGCTTGAAGGATATACAGTTTATTGTCGATACCATTCTTACCCCATTCAATATCCATAGGGCAACCATAATGCTCCTCAATAGTTATTGCATATTTAGCCAGCTCTAAAACTTCATCGTTGGAAAGACTGAATCGATCAGATTCTTTATTATCCACATCGACAGTCTCTGTACTTTTACCAGCTTCATTTAAATTAGAAAAAACCATCTTAATTTTTTTTGAACCGATTGTTTTTTTCACAATGGCAGGAAAATTCTTCTTTAATAGCGGTTTATGAACGTAAAATTCATCAGGGTTTACAGCACCTTGAACAACAGTCTCACCAAGACCATATGAAGACGTAATAAAAACGACATCATTAAAGCCAGACTCTGTGTCAATTGAAAACATCACTCCAGCACACCCAATATCACTTCTCACCATCTGTTGCACACCCGCAGATATAGATACGTCAGCATGAACAAAACCCTTGTGGACACGATAAGAAATTGCGCGATCGTTATACAAGGATGCAAAAACTTCTTTAATGGCTCTTTTGATATTTTCAATCCCTTGAATATTTAAAAAACTTTCCTGTTGACCTGCAAAGGATGCATCAGGAAGATCTTCCGCAGTAGCTGATGATCGAACAGCAAAAGTCATTCCGTCAGATGATCTTTGAGTTAAATTAGAATATTCCTCCTCAATTGAGCCATCTAGTTCTTTTGGAAAAGGGGTTTCCATAATCCAATTACGGATCTTTTTGCCAGACGCAGCAAGTTGCTGAACATCATTAATGTCTAATCCATCTAACTCTTGTGAAATTTGATTACCAAGATCATCGTGTTTTAAAAATTCTTGGAATGCATAAGCGGTAGTTGCAAATCCGGTTGGAACGCGAATTTCTTTTTGTGTTAATTGTGAAATCATTTCACCAAGTGATGCATTTTTTCCACCAACTGAACCAACGTCAGTGTTTCTCAAATTTTCAAAAGGGATAACGTAATCTGTCATGCTGTTTTACTCTTAATTAATATCTGTATGAATGCTACTTACCAAAACTTGTAATTCTGCCAAATTCACAATCAAATGTCATTAAATAATGTAACATTAGTTAAAAACACTGATCCGTAATATGAAAGATTTTGATAAAGATATTGCATGTATTTCTAGTATAAGTCGATACTTTGCAAGACTTATTAAAAATGAAGAGTACCTTGAATACGTCCGCACATCATATTCAAAACCCTTTGGTAAAATTGATGTTGAGGAAACCTTATCCTTTAAGGTCGATGACGAAAAAAACTTTCTAAAATCTATCAGAATTGCAAAAAATAAAATCTTAATGCGATTAATTTTTTGTGATTTAAAACAAATGATCCAGTATGAGGATGTTGTTGATATTTACTCATACTTTGCCGATTTAGTTATTCAAAAGACATTTGCTTTCTATGCCGAAAGTTTTAATTGCAAAAAAGAAAATTTCTATATCATTGCAATGGGAAAATTGGGAGGTCAGGAGCTTAATGTGGCTTCAGACATCGATTTGATATTTGCACATGACAATGACACTTTGGATAATCAACAAGGCTCAGAACTTGCAAAAAAAATTATCTATGCACTCGAGAATAATGATGAGAATGGTTTTGTATTTCATGTTGATATTAGATTGAGACCTCATGGTAGTGAAGGAAGATTGGTACCATCGTTAAATTTTCTTGAAGACTATTATCTGAATTATGGAAGAGAATGGGAGCGCTATGCGTGGATTAAACATAGAGTAATTGTTGGTGATGAAGATAAAATTTCTAACCTCATTACCCCTTTTGTTTATAGAAAATACCTAGACTATAAAACGATTTCTGAGATTAGAAACTTAAAAAAATTAATTAAAAAAGACTTAAATGAAAAAAATAAGTTAAATGACATTAAGTTAGGTGTCGGTGGGATTAGGGAGATTGAGTTTATTGTCCAGGCAATTCAGCTCATTAGGGGAGGGAAAAATCCACATTTGAGATTAAAAAATACCCTTGCATCATTACAACAAATTTTTTATGAAAAGGCCTTAGATAAGGAAGAATTTACTAATTTAAAAGCGGCCTATATCTTTCTTAGAAATACTGAACACAGAATTCAATATCTTGATAATAAACAAACTCATTTGATTCCAGCAAATGGTGACTTAGATCTTTTATCACAAAGTTATAATCTAAATTCCAAAGAATTCATAACTCAACTTGATAAATTTAGGGAATCTATTAATTTTCAATTTGTTAACTTTTTCAAAACTGAAAACGAGCACGAAGAAGCAATCGAGCATTTCCATGACAGTGAAAATAAAGAGTTGGTAGATAATTTAACAAAATCAAAACGTTGGAATAAATTATCTATTGCAAATCAAGAAAGAATTATTACGCTTTTTAAGTTATTAGATGAAGAGATTTATGTTAATAAATATAAGAAAGATCAAAAAGTTTTTTTAAAAGTATACGACCTCATAGAGACCATATCTTCAAGATCCAATTACATTGCATTTTTTATTGAATATGCAGATTGTTTTAAATCAATTATTAAGTTTGCTTCTAACAGCTCTTGGATTATTGAGTATATTAAAAAACATCCAATTTTGATTGATGATCTTTTAATTAACCATGGAGATTATGAAGTTGACTATGATGTGCTTTATGATCGAACACTGGATACTTTATTGAAACTTAAAAGCTTAGATGAACAGCTAGACTATTTAAGGGACCTTAAACATAAATTAATCTTCCAACTTGCAGTTTTAGAAATTAAAGGTGAAATTAAATTAGAAACGGTCTCTGATGAGCTATCAGATATTGCTGATTTTTTTATCAACATTACCATCGGTTTTCTTAAATATAAATTTAGTAATGACAAACTTTTTGAATCCTTTGCTGTTGTCGCGTACGGGAAATATGGTGCTAAGGAAATGAGTTACGCATCTGATTTAGATATTGTATTTTTATATGAAGATGCTGGGCATGACAAGTCAGAATTTATCAACATTGCCAAGAAGTTAAGTACATGGTTTTCCAGTTACACCAATGCTGGAATTTTATATGATTTAGATTTGGCTCTCAGGCCAAATGGAAATAACGGCTTGTTGGTTAGTTCATTTGATGCATTTGAAAAATACCAAATGGAGCAGGCATGGTTATGGGAACATCAAGCCTTATCGAAGGCAAGGTGTTGTTATGGAAACGAGGCTTTAACAAAGAGGTTTAATGAAATACGAAATAAAGTCTTAACAAAACCGAGAAGAATTCAAGAATTAAAAGATGAAATATTTAAGATGCGTCAAAAAATGTATAGTCAGAATAACCCTAAAGAAGAAAGCTTTGACTTAAAAAATGATAAAGGCGGGCTTATTGATATTGAATTTTTAGTTCAGTTTTTTGTGTTGATGTACTCAACTAAACATCCAAATTTATTGTCTAATACGGGTAACTTGGCTCTAATTAATGCTTTAGAAGGTTACCAGTTGATTAAAAGTAAGGAATCAATACTTCTTAAAAAAGCATATCTTTTGTATAGGCAAGAAATTCATAAATTGGCATTAAACAATCAAACTAATTCATTGGTTGATAGGGAACTCATGGATAATCTACCGCATCAAGTTCATCAATGTTTCTTGTCCTATCTTTCTTAAGATTTAATAATAATTGCAGTCTTTAATTGATATTGTTAAAATCTAGTTCTTTGGATATTTCCTCAAAATTTAGAGTTATTTCATAAATAAGATTAAAAACAGATTAAGTTTGAATCTTAATAATAAAGTCAAAACGGAGAAAAAAATGGCATCTTTATTAGAACAATTAAAATCAATGACCACTATTGTTGCAGACACTGGTGAAGTTGATGCAATTAAAACGCTTAAGCCTGTCGATGCAACAACAAACCCATCACTACTATTGAAAGCTAGTGAGCTACCACAATGTGAATCAATGATCGAAGAGGCTATTGCATATGCAAATGCTCAAGGAGGTTCTACTGAGGAGCAGGTTGAGAATGCAGCGGATAAATTAGCTGTCGCTGTTGGTCTTGAGATTTTAAACCATATCCCAGGCCGTATTTCGACAGAGGTTGATGCAAGTTTATCTTTTAATATAGATAAGATGGTTGCGAAGGGTAAGAAGCTTATCAAACTTTACAACGATGCTGGCGTATCGAATGATCGTGTGCTAATTAAGTTAGCTTCTACTTGGGAAGGTATCAAAGCAGGTGAAATTCTTGAAAAAGATGGCATTAACTGTAACTTAACCCTTTTATTCAGTTTTGCTCAGGCTAGAGCTTGTGCTGAAGCAGGTGTTTTCCTTATCTCTCCATTTGTTGGAAGAATCATGGACTGGTATAAGGCAAAAACTGGTCAAGAGTATGCACCAGCTGATGATCCAGGTGTGCAGTCAGTGACTAGAATTTACGACTGGTATAAAGAGCATGGTTTCAATACAGTTGTTATGGGCGCTTCTTTTAGAAATATCGGTGAGATTACTGAATTAGCTGGATGTGATCGATTAACTATTGCTCCTGCGCTACTTACTGAATTAGAGAACACTGAAGGTACTTTAGATAAGAAGCTAGTTGACAATGGAGCTAAAGCTGAAAAACCTGCAAAACTAACTGAAGAACAATTCAGATTTGATCATAATGAAGACGCTATGGCGACTGAGAAGCTTGCTGAAGGAATCAGAAACTTTGTTATTGATCAAAATAAACTTGAAAAAGCTCTTGCTGAGAAACTGTAAGTTTTTTTTGAATTGACAAGGAAACTATCTACCTATAATATTCCCGTTCTAACAGGAAATAGGTAGATATTCTATTTTTTATAAATTTTTATCGGGAGATATAAACGATGGCATTAACTCAAGTCGCATTAGACTCATTAGATTTTGACGCAACAGTTGCTTTAGCTGAAAAAGTTGCAGCAAATGTTGATATTTTAGAAATTGGTACACCATGCATTAAGCACAACGGTATCAAATTATTAGAAACTTTAAGAGCTAAGTTCCCAAACAACTTAATCTTAGTTGACCTTAAAACAATGGATGCTGGCGAATACGAAGCTGAGCCATTCTATAAAGCTGGTGCTGACATTTGTACAGTTCTTGGCGCTTCTGGTATCGCTACAATTAAAGGTGTTATCGCAGCTGCTAAAAAATATGGCAAAGAAGTTCAAGTTGATATGATCAACGTTGACGATAAAGCATCTTTAGCAAAAGAAGCTGTTGCTGCTGGTGCACAAATCATCGGTGTTCACACAGGTCTTGATGCTCAAGCTGCTGGTCACACACCATTTGAAGATTTAGCTGCTATTGCTGCTCTTGACACAGGCGCTAAAATCTCAGTTGCTGGTGGCGTTAAAGCTGCTACAACTCAGCAAGTTAAAGACGCTGGCGCTGCGATTATTGTTGCTGGTGCTGCTATCTACGGCGCTGCTGATCCAGCTGCTGCTGCTAAAGAAATTACAGATATTGCTCACTAATCGAGTAAAAATCTAGTATTTTTTAAAATCCCGACTCAGGTCGGGATTTTTTTTGGTATTATTTTGTTTTATTTATGAATTCATTAATTTAAGGGATGCTGAATGGATACACAAAAACTTATTTTAGATAGATTAACTACGGTACTTTCAGAAACTGACAAAAGTAACGCAGCAAAGTTAAAAGCACTTGTTGACGGTGCTGGAAGAATTTTCGTTGGCGGGGCAGGTCGTTCTGGACTTGTTTCACGTTTTTTTGCAATGCGTCTTGTTCATTCAGGTTATCAAGTGAACATGGTAGGTGAGGTTGTGACACCAGCAATGAAGGATGGTGACTTACTTGTTGTAATTTCTGGATCTGGTGGAACAAAGACTCTATTACCAATCCTTGAAACTGCAAAATCAAAGGGTGGTAAGAT
>JAYQUI010000007.1:5332-25620 GCA_038147655.1 Nitrosomonadales bacterium | reverse complement strand
GTTGTGAGTTGATCATAAATACTCACCCAAGGAATTTGCTTACTATCCTTTTGATCTCCTTCTGGAGCAAATTTATATTGTCCAAACATGGGAACATTTCTTTCAGGCCAATGAAGATAATAAATATCTATGTATTCTGTTTTTAGTCTTTTGAGCGATGCATCCACTGCATTCACAATATTTTCTTCATTTAAAGAGGATGGGCCACTACGTATCCAGTCTAACTTTCGTCTAGGGCCAGCCACCTTGCTTGAAATAATTATTTTTTCACGGTCCTGAGTTTGCAACCAATCTCCTAGAATAGATTCAGTTTTAGTATAGGTGTCTGCTTTAGGAGGAACTGGGTATAATTCAGCTATATCAATAGAATTTATGCCAACATCTAAAGCAAAATCCAACTGTTCATATGCCTCAACTTTGCTATTTTGGTCTCCAAACGTCATGGTGCCTAGAGTAAGAGGCGATATGTTGATATTACTATTACTTAATTGGCGATAATCGGTCGCTGAAAACATAAAAAACCTTTTTTTTTGATAATTACCCTTGAAATTAAGAACAATCGTCCCTATTATTAGCACTCTTAGTTATAGAGTGCTAATTTATAACTAACATAATAACAAGAATACACTATTAGGAGATCTAACAAATGAAAATTCGTCCTTTACATGACCGTGTAATAGTAAAACGTGTTGAAGAAGAACGTACAACTGCTTCAGGAATTGTCATTCCTGAAAGTGCTTCAGCAGAAAAACCTGATCAAGGCGTTATTGAAGCAGTAGGCAACGGCAAAATCCTGGAAGACGGAAATACCAAAGCTCTAGACGTTAAAGTTGGAGATAAGGTTCTTTTTGGAAAATATGCAGGGCAAACAGTTAAAGTTGATGGCGAAGAGCTTCTAGTTATGCGTGAAGACGACATCATGGCAATCATTGAATAATTTATAACTAATTACGGAGAAATATAATGGCAGCAAAAGATGTAAGATTTGGTGATGATGTTCGCCAAAAAATGGTAAAAGGAGTAAACACTCTCGCTAATGCAGTTAAAGTTACTCTAGGTCCAAAAGGTCGTAACGTTGTTCTTGAAAGATCTTTTGGGGCACCAACGATCACTAAGGATGGTGTATCAGTCGCTAAAGAAATCGAATTAAATGATAAATTTGAGAACATGGGCGCTCAAATGGTAAAAGAAGTTGCATCCAAAACGTCAGACAATGCAGGTGATGGTACAACTACTGCTACTGTTCTGGCTCAGGCGATCGTTCGTGAGGGCATGAAGGCAGTTGCTGCTGGCATGAACCCGATGGACCTCAAAAGAGGGATTGATAAAGCTGTGGAGACAGGTGTTGCAGAACTTCATAAGTTAAGTAAACCTTGCAATACAAGTAAAGAAATAGCTCAAGTTGGATCAATTTCAGCAAACTCAGATGAGTCAGTTGGTCAGATCATTGCTGACGCAATGGATAAAGTTGGTAAAGAAGGTGTGATTACTGTTGAAGATGGATCAGGCCTGAGCAATGAACTAGATGTTGTTGAAGGTATGCAATTTGATCGCGGCTATCTATCACCATATTTCATTAATAATAATGAGAGACAGATTGCACTTCTTGATGATCCATATGTGTTATTGCATGACAAAAAAATTGCAAATATTAAAGATCTTCTACCTACATTGGAACAAGTTGCAAAAGCAGGTAAACCTTTACTGATAATTGCTGAAGAAATTGAAGGTGAAGCTTTAGCAACATTAGTTGTTAACAACATTCGTGGAACAATTAAAACTGTTGCAGTAAAAGCTCCTGGCTTTGGTGATAGAAGAAAAGCAATGCTTGAGGATATCGCTATACTTACCGGCGGTACAGTAATTTCTGATGAAGTTGGTCTTACCTTAGAGAATGTGAAGCTTGAAGATCTTGGCCAAGCAAAGCGTATCGAGGTAGGTAAAGAAAATACGATCATCATTGACGGTGCGGGCAAGGCAGATACTATTAAATCACGTATTGAAACTATCAAAACGCAAATTGCTGAATCAACCAGTGATTATGATAAAGAAAAACTTCAAGAGCGAGTAGCTAAACTTGCTGGTGGTGTTGCTGTAATTAAGGTTGGCGCGGCCACTGAAGTTGAAATGAAAGAGAAAAAAGCTCGTGTTGAAGATGCACTTCATGCAACTCGTGCTGCAGTTGAAGAAGGTATTGTTCCTGGAGGTGGTGTTGCATTGCTTAGAGTTCAAGATGCAATCTCAAAAACCAAAGGTAGCAATCCTGAACAAGATGCAGGTATTCAAATTGTTGTTCGAGCGATTGAAGAACCACTTCGTCAAATTGTTACAAATGCAGGTGAAGAAGCATCTGTTGTCATCAACAATGTGAAATCTGAAAAAGGTAACAATGGATACAATGCGGCCAATGATACTTATGGCGACATGGTAGCCATGGGTGTTTTAGATCCAACTAAAGTAACCCGCTCAGCATTGCAAAATGCTGCATCTGTAGCTGGCTTGATGCTAACGACTGATTGCATGATTGCTGAACTACCAAAAGAAGATGCACCAGCAGGTCCTGATATGGGCGGCATGGGTGGTATGGGTGGTATGGGTGGCATGCCAGGTATGATGTAAGTCACAAAAATCCCCTACCATTAGGATACAAAAAAGGGCCTCATATGAGGCCCTTTCTTTTTTCTGGTGCATTGGGGAGGACAATGCTAATTCCAGAATTATTTTTATGATTTAAAAAATATAAAAAAGTTCGAATAAGACTTTAAAAATAAAAAAAATAAGGTAGCATCATGATCCATGCAATTAGATTATTTAAAAGACCTTAACGAGAAACAGTCAGAAGCAGTTCAACTTCAAAATGAATCAGCTCTTATTTTAGCCGGCGCGGGCAGTGGTAAAACCAAAGTGCTGACATCAAGGATTAGCTGGCTGATACATAACCAAATCGTTTCACCCAATGGTATTTTAGCCGTCACTTTTACCAATAAGGCGGCAAATGAAATGTTATCGAGAATCTCCTCCCAACTAGGAATGAATCCACGTGGGATGTGGGTGGGAACCTTTCATGGTTTATGTAACCGTTTTCTAAGATTGCATTACAAAGAGGCGAATCTTCCACAGACATTTCAAATCTTAGATAGCAGTGATCAGTTATCTGCTATTAAAAGATTGTGCAAAATTTTACAAATTGATCCGGATAAGATTACCCCTAAAGAAATTCAATATCATATTAACGGATCAAAAGAAAATGGGATGCGTGCAAAAGATGTTAAAACCTATGATGCGCACACTCAAAAAATTAATGAAATATACCTTGAATATGAAAAGCAATGCCAAAGAGAGGGTGTGGCTGATTTTGGTGAACTGCTCCTCCGGTCGTATGAGCTATTAATCAGCAATGACACATTACGAACTCATTATCAGAACAGATTTAATCATGTCCTTGTAGATGAATTCCAGGATACCAGCGAACTTCAATACCGATGGTTAAAATTATTAACAGGTAAAAATAATATTATTTTTGCTGTTGGTGATGACGATCAATCGATTTATACATTTCGTGGTGCGAATGTAGGAAATATGCAATCTCTGCAACATGATTTCAACATAAAAAAAGTAATCAAACTGGAACAAAATTATCGCTCAAAAAATAACATATTAACTGCGGCAAATGAGATTATAAAAAATAATGAAAATAGATTAGGCAAAGACTTATGGACCGCCTCAGGAGATGGAGACCTTATTAAAGTCTTCAGAGCGCTGTCTGACTCTGATGAAGCCCAATATATTTTAGATGAAATCAAAATGTGGCATAGAAAAGGAAAGCTCTACCAAAATATTGCCATTTTATACCGAAGCAACGCTCAATCAAGAATCCTTGAGCACAGCATGGTATCCAACAATATCCCCTATAGAGTGTATGGTGGGTTAAGATTTTTTGAACGCGCAGAAGTGAAGCATGCCCTAGCCTACCTCCGTTTGATTGCCAACAAGCAAGATGATAATGCCTTTTTGAGAATTGTAAATTTTCCAACAAGAGGCATCGGTAATCGATCTTTAGAGTCGCTTCAAGACATCTCAAAAATAAATAATACAAGTTTGTGGGAAGCTGCTAAATCATCTTATAAAACTCCTACCTCAGAAAAAGGAATTTCTTATTTCATTGATTTAATTCGAAAAATAGAAGATGAGATTCAAGGCTTAACTCTTGCGGAATCAATGGATGTTGTTATTAATTTTAGTGGATTAAAAAATCACTATATGAATGACAAGGACGGGCAAGATAGAGTATCCAACCTGGAAGAGTTAGTGTCTGCAGCAACAACCTTCTCAGAAAATTTTAATGGGGAAGATAAAAATCTAGAGTTAACAGAATTCCTAAACTATACCTCTCTTGAAAGTGGAGAATTACAAGCCAAGGCAAATCAAGATGCCCTTCAATTAATGACAATTCACTCAGCCAAGGGCTTAGAGTTTGATATTGTTTTTATTACTGGACTTGAAGAAGGCTTATGCCCACATGAACAAAGCTTAATCGAGGCAGATGGTTTGGAAGAGGAAAGAAGATTAATGTATGTCGCTGTAACCAGGGCCCGAGAAAATTTATACCTCACATATGCACAATCAAGACTGATGTATGGACAAACACAATACAATCTATCCTCTAGATTTCTCGATGAAATTCCTGAGAATCTAATTAAAAAAATTAATGTAGTAGAAAATTCTCAAATTAAACAAATTAACCAACCAAAGCAAGTAACACAAAGTTTCAGTCACTCAGAATATCCATTCAAGATTGGATCACAGGTATTGCATAAAAAATTTGGTAATGGAGTTGTATTGTCCTACGAGGGATCATCTAATGACCTGCGTGTTCAGGTCCAATTTGCCAATGTCGGTACAAAATGGCTTGCCCTTGAATTTGCTAAATTAGAAAAACTATAATTTAAATATCTGCTTATATCCAAGAAACTGAAAAATAAATAAAGCTGCTATATATACTGCAGTTAAACTGAAAATTATAATCGTAGATATTGCAATATATGCTGCTTGCGATAATCCAAAAAGTAATAAGAAGTTTTGAAAAACATAAATTAATACTGCAAAAATAACAATCATCGAAATCCAAGTCAGTAATAGAGGAATAATAAATATTAAGATTGCTGCAATACTTGATTTTAAAGCTTTGAATACACCCTCACCCCTGTAAACAACGATCATTGGTGAAAACCAAGTCGCTGCAAATAAAGGTAACATGAATAAAAATAACTTTAATATTAATTTTAAAAATACCGCTGCATCTAAAACACTGTCACCAGCATTCGCTTGTTCTACAATGCTCTGCATTTGTGGTGACAAAAATGTTGATATAACCAAGGCATAAAAGAAGGTAATTAGGCCAATTCTCAGCAGCTGGGGGATGCTTTTTTTTATTTGGCTATCAAGCTTAAAAATAGAAATTTTTTTATTATCTGAACTTCGATAAAAGTTGATGATTTGTACCACCGCCACAGGCCATAAAATTATCACAATTGGGGATAAAAATTGAATTAGTGGTAATGATGGTAGCACAAGAAAAATAAATAAATATATGTATCCAATAACCAAGGAATGATTTTTTGTTTTTTTTAAAATCAGGAAAATATCTTTTAACCAAGATTGGGTTTGAAGTATAGAGCTCAATTCAAATTCTGCCTTCTATTTTTTAAAATTTCATAAAAGAATAATGGATCTTTCATCGTGTTTAACTCAGCATCTTTTGCATTAAACTGGTCTCTAAACCTTGAAATCAAGAATCTCATCGCGGCCAATCTGAGATATGAATTTAATGCATCATGCTCACTGTTATTAATTCTTCTTACAGAATCGTAGGCTTCAATAAATAATTTTTTTCTTTTCTCTTCAATTATGCCATTGTGATCAATACACCAATCGTTAATTACTATGGCAATATCATAGATAAAAAAATCATCACAGGCATAGTAAAAATCTATAATTCCACCTAATCTGTCTTCCTCAAAGAGAACATTATCTCTAAATAAATCCGCATGTATTACTCCTCGAGGAAGGTCTCCGGGTATATTTTCCAGGAATGATAACTCATCACTAATCAGCTCTCTTTGGTCTGAAGAAATTTTATCAGCGAACATGGAAAAGGTATCTTTCATCCACTGCAAGCCTCTCTCATTTTTTTTCCGAGTTTTAAACTTAAGAGAAATCAGATGCATTTCAGCAAAAGATTTTGCAAGATCAATAAGTTGTTTATCACTTATCTCTTCAAAAACTTTTCCTGACAGTTTAGATATTAATGCAGCAGGCTTACCTTTTAAATCATGAATATAATTATTATTAATGTCCGATATGGGACTGGGACAAGAAAATCCATGAGATGATAAGTGTTGCATAAAGTTGAAATAATAGCCTAGATCTTCAAAATTCAATTCTTCAAAAACAGTTAAGACCGCCTCGCAGTTATCTGTATTGATGAAAAAGTTGCTATTTGTGACCCCACCAGAAATACCTGTGTAGCTTTTTAAACTCCCAATATTGAATTTACTTATAAAATTTTCAACTTCGGACTGGCTGAGTGATGTATAAACCGCCATAAATAATTTTTAGAATTCGCCGATTACCCACATTGGTAATGAGATTGCTTTTCCTTCAGTATCTTCCCTCACCCAATCTCCATTTGGATCATGTTTTATCAAGTAATATGAGGGCATATTTTTCGGAGTAACTTTCATCATGTAAAGATTTCCATTCATTCTATACTCTTCGATATATTCATCTTTTTCTTCTCTAATGGTAATCTCCGGTTGATCGAGGGATGGATCATAGTCGTAGTTACTTTCTGGTGAATCAAGCTCATCAGCTGCATTCGTAACTGTTGCGAATGGAAGAATCGCAACCAATAAAAATGTAATGAAAATTTTTGTCATGCGTTTAATAATCCTCTAATTAATATATCAATTATAAATGAATATTCAGGTTATTGCTTTTAAAAGAAAGGTCATTATCTTTTCTGTAATAACAATCAAATATAAAATTTACAATATCATCCGGATCATCGCTAATTTTAAAAATGCTTAAATCTTCTTGATCAGCAAATTTTTCTTGAATAATTTTATTCTGAAACCAATCTTGCAAGCCTTGCCAAAAATCTACGCCAACCAAAATAACAGGGACCTTCTTTGATTTATTGGTTTGGATTAAAGTAAGCACCTCAGAAAATTCATCGAGAGTCCCAAAGCCTCCGGGTGCGACAACATAAGCAAAAGCATATTTTACAAACATCACTTTTCTCATAAAAAAGTATTTGAAATCAATGCTGATGTCTTGGTATGTATTCGGGTTTTGTTCTTTTGGGAGAATAATATTTAAACCGATACTTTTAGATTTTCCATTAAAAGCACCTTTACTTGCAGCTTCCATCAGGCCAGGCCCACCGCCAGTAATAATATTAAATCCTGACTCTGATAATTTAAAAGCAATCTCTTCACTCAGCTTATAATATTTATCTGATGGTTTAGATCGCGCGCTTCCAAAAAAAGAAATTGCGGGTGTAATTCGATCCAAAGATTGGGTAGCACTCACATATTCAGATACAATTTCAAATGCATGCCATGACTCGTTGTCAAATTCATTTTGCATTAATAAATCTGATAAATTATTACTAGGATTTTTTTTTGATTCGGCCATAATAAAATTATATGAAAAAAATATTGCTTATCGATGGATCATCATATCTGTATAGAGCATATCATGCTCTTCCTGATTTAAGAAATCAAAATAATGAGCCCTCCGGTGTTATTTATGGTGTTCTTAATATGTTAAAAAAAACCATGTCAGAATATACTTCAGACTTCGTTGTTTGTGTCTTTGATGCCAAAGGTAAAACTTTCCGAAACGATATTTATTCTGATTACAAGGCAAATAGGCCTCACATGCCTGAAGATCTTGCTATTCAAATTGAGCCCTTAAAAAAAGCAATCCACGCACTTGGGATATCAATGTTATCCATTGAAGGAGTAGAAGCTGATGATGTCATTGGAACACTTGCGGAAGATGCAGTAAAACAAGATATGGAAGTCATTATTTCGACAGGTGACAAAGACCTTGCTCAACTTGTTAATGAGAATATTACCCTTGTTAACACGATGACTAATGAGGTTCTTGATGTTGAGGGTGTATTAAAAAAATTTGGAGTCCCTCCTGAACAAATTATTGATTATTTAACCCTCATAGGAGACAAGGCTGATAATATTCCTGGCGTTGACAAGGTAGGTCCAAAAACAGCAGTTAAATGGCTCAATGAATTCGGTGACCTTGACAACATCGTAGCCAACTCCGATCAAATTTCTGGAGCGGTGGGTGGCCACCTCAAGAGTGCAATTGACTGGCTCCCTACCGGCAAATCACTCATCACTATAAAAAAAGATGTGGAAATGAATGTCTTGTTTGATAACTTTGTAAAAGCCGAACAAGACAAAAAAGAACTGCTTAAAATTTACCAACACTACAACTTCAGCTCATGGCTTAAGAAAGAGTTTGAAGATACTGATAATGATCTCACCAACACTTCAAACAGTGAAGTTCAAGCAGAATTTAATAAAAATAAAGATTACTCTATTGTGAATGGAGAAAGTGATCTTGATTATTGGATTACTCAAATCGAACAAAGTAATCTCTGCATACTGGACACAGAAACAGACTCCCTGAATTTTATGGAAGCACGACTGGTTGGTATTTCTTTGGCTTATCAAGCTGGCAAGGCATGTTATATCCCCTTGCAACATCAAGACATGTCAATACCGCAACTGCCGTTAAATATAGTTTTAAATAAAATTAAATCAATTACTGAAAATAAAAATATAACCAAAGTTGGCCAGAACATTAAATACGACATGCATGTTTTAAAAAATTATGACGTTACCTTTAAAGGTCCAATTGAAGACACCATGATCATGAGTTATGTCATTGACAGCACTGAATCTCACGGCATGGACAAGCTTGCAAAAAAGTATTTAGATCATGATTGCATTAGCTTTGAATCTGTTGTTGGAAAGGGTGTAAAGCAGCTCACCTTTAATCAAGTATCAATAGATGATGCATACCAATATGCGTCAGAAGATGCTGATGTCACATTGCAACTATACGAACATCTCAATAAAAAAATTATTGCTGATTCAAAATTAAATTACATCTATAAAGAAATTGAAATACCTTCTCTACTCACGCTATTTTGTATTGAACGCAACGGCGTATTGATTTCTGAAAAAATCTTACATGACCAAAGCCAAGATCTGGGTTTAAAAATTCTCAATCTTGAAAACGAAGCATACCAAATAGCCGAACAACCTTTCAATTTGTCATCGCCGAAGCAGTTGCGTGAGATTCTTTTTGACAAGATGAAAATAATTCCTACAAAAAAAACTCCAACCGGGACGCCTTCAACGAGTGAGGATGTGCTTGAGGAACTGTCACATGATCATGCACTGCCAAAAGTTATTTTAGAACACCGCAGTTTAAGCAAGCTAAAAAATACTTACACTGACAAGCTCCCTAAGATGGTCAATCTCAACACAAAAAGAATCCATACCAGCTACAATCAGGCCGTTGCAATCACTGGAAGATTAGCTAGCTCAGAACCTAATTTACAAAATATTCCAATCAAGACAAAAGAAGGCAGAAAGGTACGAGAAGCTTTCATTGCAAATACTAATAGTCAGATTGTCTCTTGTGATTATTCACAAATTGAACTAAGAATTATGGCTCATTTATCTAAGGATCATGGACTTTTGGATGCCTTTAATCAAAATGAAGATATTCATAGATCAACGGCAAGTGCAATTTTTAATACTAATGATGCTTCGGTAAACTCAGAACAAAGGCGATTTGCCAAGGTCATTAATTTTGGTTTGATTTACGGAATGAGTGCCTTTGGATTATCTCAAACCCTTAATATTGATAGAAACTCTGCTAAAAACTTTATTGACCAATACTTTGAAAAATATCCTGGGGTTAAAAACTATATGGATCAAGGAAAGTTGGTTGCAAAAGAACAAGGATATGTTGAAACAGTATTCGGCAGAAGATTATGGGTCCCATTAATCAATAGCTCCAATGGGATACAGCGAGCAGCTGCGGAAAGAGCAGCAATTAATGCTCCGATGCAGGGTACTGCAGCTGATTTAATCAAGATGGCAATGAACAATGTTCAGCAATGGATCGTAGATAATAAACTGGGAACCTTGATTGTCATGCAAGTGCATGACGAACTAGTTCTAGAAGTTCCAAATACCGAGCTAGATATCATCAAAACCGAGATTCCAAAAATCATGTCAAATGTAGCCACGCTAGATGTTCCATTGATTGCCGATTTGGGATCAGGGATTAATTGGGAAGAAGCTCACTAGATGGAAGATAATGAAATACATTTAGTCATTATTGGAGACGAAATTCTTTCAGGTAAAAGAGAAGACAAACACTTCAAAAAAGCCTTAGATGTAATAAAACAAAATAACTATGTAATTAAAAGCGTCAGCTACTTGCCCGATAGTGAACATGAAATTCAATCAAAAATTGAAAATTTAAAAGATAAAATCGTCTTTTGTTTCGGAGGAATTGGAGCAACGCCAGATGATCACACAAGATCAAGCGCGGCCAAAGCTCACCAAAAGGCTCTTAAAAGACATACTGATGCAGCAAAACTAATTGAGGATAAATTTGGTAAGGAAGCTTATCCTAAAAGAATTTTGATGGCTGACCTTCCAGATGGATCTGAGTTGATCCCGAATGAAATCAACATGATTCCAGGTTTTTATATAAATAAAAATTTTTTTATGCCGGGGTTTCCTGAAATGGCATGGCCGATGATGGAGTGGGTATTTAAAAACAAGCTTCCTCAATCCAATAAAATTGAATTTGATCGGTCGATTATCATCCCAGATATTGCAGAAAGTCTTCTTATTGATTTAATGAACCAAATTGAAAATGATTATCCTTTAGTAAAAATGTACAGCCTCCCCAAAATAACCCCTCAAAGACAAGTTGAATTTGGTATTAAAGGTGATAAAGAGCAAGTACTGAGTGCAATGGAAGTGGTAAAAAAATACGTAAAAGAATTAGGTTATCACTTTTAAAAATCACTGATTGCCTATAAAATAGGCAACTCATTTTATTCAAAAACATAAAGATGCGAATAGGTCCATACACTTTAAAAAATAATATTGTTGTTGCTCCAATGGCTGGGGTTACAGACCGTCCATTTCGACAGTTATGCAAAAAATATGGGGCTGGGATGGCCGTGAGTGAAATGGTTACCTCTAACTCGCTGCTTTATGGAAGCTCAAAAACTATCCGAAGAGCAAACCACGATGGCGAGGTTGAGCCTATATCTGTCCAAATCGCTGGAGCTGATCCACAAATGATGGCTGAAGCCGCTAAGTACAATGCCGACAAGGGTGCTCAGATTATCGACATTAACATGGGCTGCCCAGCAAAAAAAATATGTAATGTCATGGCAGGTTCAGCACTTCTTCAGCATGAGAACCTCGTTAAAAGAATTTTAGAGGCGGTTGTCAAAGCCTCACCTATTCCCGTCACTTTGAAAATCAGAACGGGATGGGATAAACAAAATAAAAATGCGATTACCATTGCAAAAATTGCAGAAAATTCAGGTATTCAGGCTCTTGCTATTCATGGTCGAACCAGAGCGTGCCACTATACCGGAGATGCTGAGTATGAAACGATTGCAGCTGTAAAAGATCAAATAAAAATTCCGGTAATTGCTAATGGTGATATCACTTCCCCCGAAAAAGCATTACATGTTCTTAAAAAGACATCTGCTGACGGAGTCATGATTGGTCGCGCTGCTCAAGGAAGACCATGGATTTTCCGTGAAATTGACCACTACATTAAAACTGGAGAACACTTACCTCCACCCTCTATTGATGAAGTTGAAAAAACAACCATCGAACACGTAACTGATCTCTATGATTTTTATGGAGAAGACTCTGGTCTTAAAATCGCTAGAAAGCATATCTCCTGGTACACAAAAGGGTTAAAGAATTCAGCTATGTTTCGTGCAAAAATGAATTTAATCAATGACAATCAAGAACAACTTAATTTCATAAAAGAATTTTTTGAAAGTCAAAAACAAATTTCTAACTTTATATCCTACGAAGACATTCTGGAGCCAGCATAAAACATGGATCAGAACCTTCAAGATAAAATAGAAACACTATTAGATAAGTATTTTAATGATCTTGACGGTGAAAAACCTAATGATGTCTACGATATGGTTTTACATTCGGTTGAAAAACCACTTCTCATCTATATTATGAATTATGCTCAAGGTAATCAAACGAGAGCAGCGAAAATATTAGGCCTTAATCGTAATACATTAAGAAAAAAACTAGAATTCTACAACCTTAACTTTTAACTATGAGTAAAATAAAAACAGCATTAATAAGCGTATCAGATAAATCAGGCTTAGTTGAACTCGGAGCCGCTCTAAACTCTTTTGGAATTAAAATTCTGTCCACTGGTGGAAGTGCTAAAACTTTAAAAGAAGCAGACATCGACGTCATTGAGGTTTCGGATCATACCGGTTTCCCAGAAATGCTTGATGGACGAGTAAAAACTCTTAATCCGATAATTCACGGCGGGATACTCGCGAAAAGAGAATCAGATGATCATATGCGCACACTCAAAGATCATAATATCGAGACTATCGATCTAGTTATCATCAACCTGTATCCATTCGTCAAAACAATCGAGAATCCAAATTCAACATACGAGGATGCCATTGAGAATATTGATATTGGTGGTCCAGCGATGATTCGTTCATCAGCAAAAAATCACAAGGATGTCACAATAGTAACCAGCCCAAATGATTACCAATCATTAATTGATGAGTTGAATAAAAATAATGGGGAAGTAAGTTTTGATTTAAAAAAAGAGTTTGCTTTGAAAGCATTTGAACATACCTCAAACTATGATCAGGCAATATTTCAATATCTACAAAATGATAATAATGGTAGCGATAAATTTCCACAAAATATTTCAATTCATCTCAAAAAGGCAATGGACATGAGATATGGTGAGAATCCACATCAACAGGCTGCCTTTTACAAACATAAAACAAACTATGCAGGAGCACTATCAAACTTTAATCAAATTCAAGGAAAAGAACTGTCCTTCAATAACTTAAATGATGCAGAAAATGCATGGGAGTGTGTAAAGAATATGTCTGCATCATCTTGTGTTATTGTAAAACATGCCAATCCTTGTGGTGTAGCAATGGCAGATAAGCCAAAAGAAGCGTATCTTAGAGCTTTCATGACAGATCCAACATCAGCCTTCGGAGGCATTATTGCTTTTAACTGTATCGTTGATGGAGAAACGGCTGAGGAAATAAATAAACAATTTGCAGAAATAATCATTGCCCCAAGTTTTTCTGAGGATGCTCTTAACATCTTTGATTCTAAAAAAAATCTTAGGGTTTTAGAAATTCCTAATAAAGCAGGATCTGATGACTTCGATTTTAAAAAGATTGGAGGCGGTTTCTTAATTCAAACACCCGATCAAATTGATTTCGACATTAATGCATGTGAAGTTGTGAGTGAATTAAAACCGAATCAAGACCAACTCAATGACATGTGCTTTGCTTGGCATGTGGCACAGTATGTGAAGTCAAATGCCATTATTTTTTGTAAAGATAATATGACATTGGGAGTGGGTGCAGGACAAATGAGTCGTGTCGACAGTACTCGAATTGCCGCCATCAAAGCTGAGAACGCAAACCTTGACCTTAGAAACAGCGTAGTAGCTTCTGATGCTTTTTTTCCATTTCGAGATGGCATTGATGTCCTAGCAAAATTTGGTGCCAAATGTGTCATTCAACCAGGTGGCAGTGTTCGCGATGATGAAGTAATCGAAGCTGCAAATGAACTTGGACTGGTAATGCTGTTTACTAAAGTTCGTCATTTTAAACATTAAAGATATAAAAAAATGAAAGTTTTAATTATTGGAAGTGGTGGTAGAGAGCATGCACTCGCTTGGAAAATGTCCCAAAGTGAGCATGTGACAAAAGTTTTTTTGGCTCCAGGAAACGGTGGTTCAGATTCTGAACCAATAATTGAAAACATCGATATCACAGACCATGATGAATTAATTAAATTTGCTCAGAATAATTCTATTGAGCTCACTGTAGTAGGTCCTGAACAACCCTTATCAGAAGGTATAGTTGATAAATTTGAAGCCCACCATCTGAAAATATTTGGCCCTTCGCAGGAAGCAGCACAATTAGAGTCCTCAAAAAAATATGCAAAAGAATTTATGATCCGACATAGTATACCAACTGCATTCTATTCGTCTTTTAGCGATCCTCAGTTAGCACATCAGTATATTGACCAACAGCAAACTATACCTATTGTTATTAAAGCTGATGGTTTAGCAGCAGGTAAGGGTGTAATCATTGCGAATTCATTCGAGGAAGCTCATCAAACAGTAGACTTTATGTTGGAGGATAATAAGTTTGGACATGCTGGATCCTCGATTGTTATTGAGGAATTTCTCCGAGGCGAGGAAGCCAGTTTTATTGTTATGAGCGATGGTGAAAATATTTTTCCTATGGCATCCAGTCAAGATCATAAAAGGCTTCTTGATAATGACCTTGGTCCAAATACAGGCGGAATGGGTGCTTATTCCCCCGCCCCAATTGTTACCCCTGAACTTCATGAAAAAATAATGCATGAAGTCATACATCCAACTATTTCTGGATTAAAAAAAGATGGAATTACCTTTAAAGGGTTTCTGTATGCTGGCTTAATGATTGATGAGAATAATATTAAGGTATTGGAATTTAACTGCCGAATGGGTGATCCTGAAACACAACCTATTCTATTTAGAATGAAAAATGATCTTTACGAATTAATCAAGGATGCATGCGATGGGCAGCTAAACAAACATGTCCCCTTGTGGGAGGATGACTTTGCTTTAACTGTGGTATTGGCTGCTAAAAATTATCCTGACACTCCTGAAAAAGGCAAGAAAATTTTAAATTCTAATTTTAAAAGTCCAACACAGTATGTCTTTCATGCAGGAACAAAAAAAGAAAATGGTGATATTCTAACTAATGGAGGAAGAGTACTCGGCTTGACTGGAAAAGGCATGAATCTTCAATTAGCATTTGATGAGGCCTATAAACTCACTGATATTGTTAACTTTGATGGCGTTCAATTTCGAACAGATATAGGAAAAAAGGCATTAAACTAATTTGCTTACACCTCGCATTCAAAGAAAAGTACTCACAGGGAAAATTTTAATTCACCCAACTGAATCCTGCTTTGGGCTTGGCTGTCATCCAAAAAATATTAATGCACTTAAGAAAATACTAATCATAAAAAAAAGATCCAAGAATAAATCTTTTTTACTTATATCAGATAAGGTGCAAAAATTTTTTCGATATGTATCTCTTTCAGAAAAAAATTTGCAACATATTTCTGACTGGCCAAAACATACTTCCTACTTATTTAAAAAAGATTCAAGAAGTCCAATGTTACTCTCTCCTAAAAAGGAAAAGATTGGTTGTCGTATTCCAGACCATAAAAAAATAAAAAGAACTTTAGAAAATTTAAATTTTCCTATTACATCAACCAGTGCAAACTTTTCTGGCCAAATAAGTTTGAAGTTATGGAGACATTGTTGCAGAAAGTTTTCTAGCGAATCTTGTATCATAATGAATGCAAGGGTAGGAAATTACAAAAGACCCTCAACAATTATTGATTTTGAAACCAAAAAAATAATTAGGAAATAATATTGGTTAACAAAGAATTAGTGAATGATAAGTTTCAATTGCTCCAGCATAAGATTATTGAAACAATCGAAATGACAGAATCTAAAACCTTTCTTCATGACTCATGGCAGAGGCCTGAGGGTGGTGGAGGCAATACCTGCATTCTTGAAAATGGAGAGGTTTTTGAAAGAGCAGGAATTGGGTTTTCCCATGTTCATGGCTCTCAACTTCCTCAATCAGCCACTGATGCTCATCCCGAGATAGTTAATCGAAAATGGGAAGCAATGGGCGTTTCTCTTGTTTTCCATCCTTTTAACCCTTTTATTCCTACAGTACATTTAAATGTTCGTTTTTTTGTTGCATCAAAAGAGGGTCATGATGATATATGGTGGTTTGGTGGTGGTATGGACTTAACTCCGTATTACCCATTTGAAGAGGATGTGATTCATTTTCATCAAACTTTAAAAGATGGATTAGATAAATTTGACACGAGTCTCTATGCTGATTATAAGAATCAATGTGACGACTACTTTTTTTTAAAACATAGAAATGAGCCGAGAGGAGTGGGTGGAATATTTTTTGATGATTTAAACAAATTTGGTTTTGCAGATACCTCAAAATTTGTTTTTTCGATCGGAGATTTATTTTTAAATGCTTATATGCCAATTGTGCAAAAAAGAAAAAAAGAAAAATTTACGGAACATCATAAAAATTTTCAGCATTACCGAAGAGGAAGATATGTTGAATTTAATCTTCTCCAAGATCGCGGAACATTGTTTGGCATTCAATCTAAAGGGAGAACCGAATCTATCCTAATGTCTATGCCGCCCAAAGTAAACTGGAGTTATGATTGGACTCCTGAGAAAGGTAGTCCTGAAGAAAAACTTTATAAAAATTTTTTAATTAAAAAAGATTGGTTAAAAAATGTTTGAACAGCTATTTAGGAAAAAAAGTATTAATGCTAGCACAAGCGGTCTAAAAAGATGCCTCTCCACCTTTGACCTAACTCTGCTAGGAATAGGCTGTATTATTGGAACCGGTATCTTTGTTCTAACCGGTATTGCGGCAGCCAATCTCGCTGGCCCTGCGGTAGTTTTATCATTTGTTATCTCAGGCCTAGCCTGTACCTTTGCAGCTCTATCTTATGCCGAACTTTCCTCCTCAGTGGGTGGATGTGGAAGTGCCTACGGCTATGCTTACGTTACTTTTGGTGAGCTTATTGCGTGGATGATTGGCTGGATTTTATTGCTGGAGTATGGAATGTCAATTGCCGCAGTAGCCAATGGTTGGTCAGGTTATTTTCAAAGCGCGTTAGTATCAATTGGGCTAGAAATTCCTGAAGCATTATCGAAAGGTCCAAGCCAAGGAGGATTAATTAACTTACCGGCTTCATTAATTATAACCCTAATTATGATTTTGCTCATCGTTGGTGTTAAAGAAAGTGTTAAATTTAATGCCCTTATGGTTCTTGTAAAATTAATTGCCATATTCACGTTTATATTTGTTGCTACTTTTAATGTTGATATTTCTAATTGGCAACCCTTCATGCCTTATGGATGGTTTGAAAAGTTAGATAATGGCAACACGATTGGTGTCCTAGCAGGAGCATCCATTGTCTTTTTTGCTTACGTTGGTTTTGATGCGGTATCAACTGCAGGAGATGAGGCTATCAATCCTCAACGTGACCTCCCACGAGGAATTATTTATTCACTAATTTTTTGTACCATCATCTATATTATTGTTTCAGCTTTATTGACAGGCGTTGTGAACTATAAAGAGCTGGATACATCCTCCCCTGTCGCTTACGCTTTAATGAAAATCGGATTCAAAGGGGCGTCGGCTCTTGTTGCTACTGGAGTCATATCCGGACTTACGACAGTCATCCTAGTACTATTTTATGCTTTAACCAGAATTCTTCTGGCTATTAGTAATGATCAGTTGATTTCTAAAAAATTATCTTTGATCAACAATAAAACTAAAACGCCCGTCCGTATAATTTTAATTACAGGGATCTTGATATCAATTGTTGCTGGATTGATTCCCCTCGGTGACTTAGCTGAAATTGTTAACATCGGCACACTAACTGCATTTATTTTTGTTTGTATCGGTGTGATCAGAATAAGAAGTCAAAACATTATTAAATCACAAAAGGTTTTCAAGAATAAATATCACCCGTTGGTTCCTGTATTGGGAGTTCTTTCTTGCTCTTCTCTCATCTTTTTTCTTCCCACAGACACGTGGTTGAAATTTATTGTTTGGAATCTAATTGGTTTGGTAATCTACTTTATGTACGGGTTTAAGAACAGCAAATTAAATTGATAAAATCCAAGTAACTATCTTTTCAATATCTTTTTCTTTTAATTTTGGGTGTGGTGGCATCGGCACATTGCCCCAGTTACCCTTTCCCCCATTTTTTATCTTTTTTACAAGCATGGTCTTAGCCGTTTTATCTTGCTTATATTTTTTTGCGACATCCTGATAGGAAGGACCTAAAACTTTAGTTTTTACAGAATGACAAGCTAGACAACCACTCTCTTGTGCTAACTGCTTTCCCGTTTCATCAGCATATGAATAAGAGTAAATAAATACTAGGGAAAATAGAAGGTATATTTTTTTCATTAAAACTTTGTCAAAATAATTAAGGTTAAGTTCCAACAGGATTTAATAGATTTATAAGTTTTAATATTCTTGGACTGCAATCTCTGAACCAATGGTATGTGATTTTCCAGGGTATATAACAACATTATTTTCCAAAGCATTAACTGCTTCAACACAAACCATCCTTCGCCATTCACCCTCAGTTCCCATGTCACCCATTTTTTTTGCCTTATTCTCTCCTGGTGTCCATATCACTGTGGAATTACTATTAGATTTTTTGACGGTAATTACTCTATTAAATTTTTCATCCTCAATGAAGATGTCGTTACTATTATTCAAATAAACTTTATCAAATTCAGAGTCACTAAAAGTAATAGTCTCCCCTTCTATATCTTTTTTAAAATTATTTACCTTATCTGTTAGGACCGCACTTTCTAAACCTTTTATTTTAATATTTTCGATATCAGAAATATAAAAATAAGTATGAAAACCCTCAGAGATAACAAATGGAAAACTTGAGTTATTAATTGTCGTAAGATTCGTACTTAAACTTTCACCAACAATAATCACGAGCTCTAACGAAAAGTCATAAGATAATTGTTTTTTTACTTCTTGAGTGGGCACCATTCTTAGTGACAGTTTTGTTGCTCCATTTTTTAAATCTTCTGATTTAACTAGCTCCCAAGGAATGACCCTTGCAAAACCATGAATACAATAACTGTTATCGGTGGGATGCTGTCCAAACCAAGGCCAAATAATAGGCACTCCACCCCTGATTGACCTTCCTTTTTCAAAACGAGCATTGGTTGAGAGCCACAGAACATCCTCCGTTGTTGACTTAGGTCGCCACCAAGAAACATGCGCTCCTTGCAGAGAAACAGTTGCCTCAGCAAGTGGATTGTCAATTTTAAGATATTGCAATCCATTAGTTTCTTCAATTTTTAAGTATTTTGATGTCATTTTATGATGATTTAATTTGATTAATATCTCGAACTGCGCCCTTAGCCGCACTGGTTGCCATGAGTGCATACGCTTCGAGTGCTCTTGATATTTTTCTCTCTCTTGGTTCAGGTTTCCATGCTTGAGCACCTTTACTTTCCATACGAAGTCTTCTTTTTTGAAGCTCATCATCCGATAAAGAAACATTAATGCTCCTATTAGGAATATCAATCACGATCTCATCCCCCTCTTCAACCAAACCTATTTCTCCACCTTCAGCAGCTTCAGGAGAAACATGCCCAATACTTAGGCCTGATGTGCCTCCGGAAAATCTACCATCTGTCAAAAGAGCACATGATTTGCCGAGACCTTTGGATTTTAGATATGAGGTTGGGTATAGCATTTCTTGCATGCCCGGACCCCCTTTGGGTCCCTCATAAGTGATGAGAACAATATCTCCCACTTTAATTTGATCACCAAGGATTGCATTAATCGACGCTTCTTGAGACTCAAAAAGCCTTACTCTGCCAGTAAATTTTAAAATATCTTCATCAACACCGGCAGTTTTAACAATACAGCCCTCTTTCGCAATATTCCCATATAAAACAGCTAATCCACCATCCTGGGAATAAGCATTTTTAATATTTCTAATACACCCCCCTTGTCGATCATCATCTAATGTTGGCCACAATTTATTTTGTGAAAAAGCCTCAGTTGTTCTAACGCCTCCAGGAGCTGCTCGAAAAAAATTTTTAATATTTTCATCCTCTGTTGTCACTATGTCATATGTCTGAATGGCCTCTCCCATAGTTTTTGAATGTACAGTTGGTACATCTCGATGAATGAGGTCACCCCTATTGAGCTCAGCTAAAATTCCAAAAACTCCTCCAGCCCTATGAACATCTTCCATATGATATTTTTGAGTTGCCGGAGATACCTTTGCAACACATGG
>JAYQUI010000007.1:0-5232 GCA_038147655.1 Nitrosomonadales bacterium | reverse complement strand
TTGCCAGGTAAACTTAATCCAAGCGCTTCTGTTAAACAGTTCATTGAATTGGCAGTAAACATTCCTGAACAGGAGCCACATGTTGGGCAGGAAGATCTTTCTAAACTTTCTAGTTGAGATTCTGAAATATTATTATCTCCAGAAGCAATCATTGGACTTACTAAATCAACTTTAACTTCTTCGATATCCCACTTAACTTTTCCAGCTTCCATTGGGCCGCCTGATACAAAAATTGTTGGGATATTTATTCGCATCGCAGCCATCAGCATTCCGGGAGTTATTTTGTCACAATTTGAAATGCACACCATCGCATCCGCACAATGAGCATTGACCATATACTCAACTGAGTCTGCTATGAGGTCTCTACTAGGCAGACTATAAAGCATGCCATCATGTCCCATCGCAATACCATCATCAACTGCAATGGTATTAAATTCCTTGGCTACACCACCATTTTTTTCAATTTCACTGGCAACCAGCTGGCCCAGATCTTTTAAATGTACATGGCCTGGTACGAACTGAGTAAAAGAATTAACCACTGCAATGATAGGTTTTTCAAAATCGCCATCACCCATTCCTGTTGCTCTCCAAAGGGCTCTGGCTCCAGCTTGGTTCCTACCATGTGTTGTAGTATGTGATCTATATTTTGGCATTATGCTTCCTTAAAAAAACATTATAATATGACGATGGTTAACTACCCAGAAATAAATCCTATAGCTGTGGATCTAGGAATAATCAAAGTCCACTGGTACGGTTTAATGTATTTCTTTGCCTTTATTTTATTCATCCAGCTTGGAAAATATAAAATCAAAAATCATCCAAACCCAAGCAATTTAAATGAGAAAATCCTTGACGATTTATTCTTCTATGGCGCGCTGGGCGTCGTTCTAGGTGGACGTCTTGGATACGTTTTATTCTATCAACCAGTGTATTTTTTTTCAAACCCATTTGAGATTTTTGCAGTGTGGCAGGGTGGCATGTCCTTTCACGGAGGTTTATTGGGCGTTATTGGTGCATTAATCTTCATTGCAAATCGATATAAAAAAAAATGGTTAGAGTTAACTGATTTTGTAGCTCCACTTGTTCCACTGGGTTTGGGTTTAGGAAGATTAGGAAACTTTATAAATCAAGAACTGTGGGGTCGCCCAACAGATATCGCATGGGCAATGATCTTTCCCAACGTAGATAGCATTCCTAGACACCCTTCTCAGTTATATCAATTTTTCCTTGAAGGTATATTACTCTTCTTTATACTTTGGACATTGTCTAGAAAACAAAAAAAGATTGGCTATATTTCTGGATTATTTTTGATTTATTATGGTTTCTTTAGAATTGTTGCTGAGTTCTTTAGAGAGCCTGATTCTCATATTGGTTTACTTATGAATTTCTTAAGTTTTGGGCAAATACTCTGTATTCCAATGGTACTTGTCGGTATTTATCTCATTAAATCTAGCAACAACGATTAATCTTATTCCATTTTTTTTCAATTTGATGGAGATAAAATTCTTTTTGGGTCATTAGTTTATTGGATGCATGCCTACTCTGAGCATCTTTGAGGTATCTTTGGTAATGATTCTCCCCAGCCAATTCTTTCACGAAGTAAAAAATATTCTTAAATAGTTTTTTCACTATTTTTTCTCCAAAAAATAAGCTTGAAAACATCAAACACCACAATCCACAAAATGACCACTAATATGGAAACAATCACCACATTAAGATGAAGATTAAAAGACAGTTGTTGCAATACATTAATATCAATACTTGAAGAATTACTCATGATTTGATTTTCTATATTTTTTGCTGCAGATAAAAACCCAACTCTTACATCGCTACTAAAAATCTTCTCAAAGGCTGCCGTCGTTGTGATCACTAACAACCATATGAGCGGTATCCCAGTAATTAAGGCATAAATTTTATTTCTATGTTTAAGGATCATGGCAGTGACTACACATAATGCTATCGCAGCCAGCATTTGATTTGCGATCCCAAATAAAGGCCATAAAATATTCACTCCGCCATTAGGATCAATCACACCAATATACAAAAAATAGCCCCAGCATAAAACAACAAATGAACTTGTTAAGATATTCGAAGTAACTGATGAATGGTTGCCAAGGGGTTTGTAGTAGTTTCCTAAGATGTCTTGTAACATGAAGCGCCCAACACGTGTTCCAGCATCTAAAGTGGTTAGAATAAAAACGGCTTCAAACATTATGGCAAAGTGATACCACATGGCTAATAAATGTTTACCAAAGGCCTCAGCGAAAATAGTCGCCATACCCACAGCCAGAGATGGTGCTCCACCCGTTCTAGCAAATAAGGTGCTTTCCCCAACATCGTCAGCTAATTGTTGCATTTGCTCCAGCGTCACACTAAAGCCCCAACTGTTAATCGTTTCAATCGTTTCTGTGACTGTTGCACCAACAATTCCTGGAGGGCTGTTAATTGCAAAATAAACACCAGGCTCTAAAACACAGGCTGCGACAATAGCCATAATAGCTACAAAACTCTCAAGCAACATGCCGCCATAACCTATCATGGGAATATATTTTTCATTTGTGATAAGTTTTGGTGTTGTTCCTGATGAAATTAGAGCATGAAAACCTGAAATCGCACCACAGGCAATCGTAATAAAAACAAATGGAAAGAGCGAACCACCAAAAATTGGCCCCGAACCATCAACAAACTGTGTAACGGCTGGCATATTTATTTCAGGTCTTATGATAACAATAGATATGGCAAGAAAAATAACTGTGCCTAATTTTACAAATGTCGACAAGTAATCTCTGGGTGCAAGAAGAAGCCAGACAGGAAGGACGGCTGCACAAAAACCGTAGATAATGACTGCGTAGGCAAGCGGTAAACCATCATGATCAAAAAAGCTTCTGAGTGATTCAGATTGATCAATCTCCCCTCCATAATAAACTGCGCATAAGAGAAGAAAAATTCCTATACCCGTTGCTTCTAGGACTCGGCCCGGTCGAATGTTTTTTAAATAAAGTCCGATAAGAATCGCAATCGGGATGGTGGCAGCTACTGTAGATGTCGCCCATGGACTATGCTTCATTGCATTGACCACAACCAAACCAAGCACTGCAATAAGAATTATCATTATCACAAAGGTACCCAACTGAGATGCTATTCCAGCAAGTTTGCTTAACTCATCCCGCGCCATTTGCCCTAGACTTTTTCCATTCTTTCTAATTGAAAAGAATAATACGGACATGTCCTGAACAGCTCCGCCGAGAACACCACCAACCAAAATCCAAATCGTTCCAGGCAGATAACCAAATTGTGCAGCTAGAGTTGGGCCGACTAGGGGGCCTGGACCGGCAATGGCAGCAAAATGGTGGCCAAAGACAATCCATTTGTCGGTGGGGATGAAATCCTTGCCATCGTTATCTCTTACTGAGGGAGTAATCTTACTAGAATCGATCACAAGTGCTTTCGCAGCGATCCATGCAGCATAAAATCGATACGCGATGAGATAAATACAAACAGCGGCAACAATAAACCAGATTGCATTGATCGACTCATCACGAGCCAGAGCAATAAAAGAGAAGGTAATAGCTCCGGCAATACTTATTAGAAACCAAATTATTTTTTTCATTTAAAAACTTATAGACATATTTTTTAAATCATCATCCACTATCATTTCTGAAGATTTATTATATAGCTTTAAACCTACATGCAAAGTCACAAATGCATCTAAAATATCATCATCATTAACAAATTTTTTGGGATATAGTGCTCTATATCTATCAAATCTAAAATTTTTAAATATTTTATTTATCAATTTCGCTCTTATTTCAAAACCTTCTTTATCTTTCTTCTTTTGGGACAAAACTTGATTGTTATTTAAATTCATAAAAGCTAACTCGGGGTGTGATTCAAAAATATTGATTTTAGGATGGGTCTTTAAAAAACTTTGGACCTCACGTATTTTAGGGAACAAATTAAAGCTTTGGACGCTTAGTTTTTTTCCAGTAAGTTTGAAGTTTTCTGATGAAGCTAAAATATAATCATTTTTGATTAAAGCATCCTTTGCTGGTGCACTAAAGATGGTTGATGCTCTCTTTCCCAATAATTTTCTTGCTTTTTGATCAACAGAACGGGGTCCATTCTGTAAAATCACGGGCATATCAATTGCAATTATTTTAAGCTCATCATAAATTTGATTAATTTGCTCAAGACGGTCAATTAATCTTAATTCCACCTTGCTAGTTTTTAAATTTTTTGATGCAGACACCCAGCCCGCCGAACATCCATCAAGACCAATAATTGTAGGCATTTTTGTTATAATATCGAGATGCAAAAAACTATTATACTTGGTGTTTGTGGAGGTATTGCCGCATATAAATCTGCTGAGCTGGCACGTCTACTAGTTAAAAGTAATATCAATGTTCAAGTTGTAATGACTGATGCAGCTAAAAAGTTTATTACACCCCTTACTTTTCAAGCAATAACAAACAACAAAGTTCTCACCAATGAGGATTTTTGGGAAACCAATTCGAATGAAACGATGGAGCATATTCATGTGTCTAGAAATGCTGATCTTATTCTAATTACGCCAGCAACAGCTAATTTTATTGCAAAAATAAATCAGGGAATCTGTGATGATCTTCTAACAAATATTTGTGCTGCAAGAAAATGTAACCTTGTTATTTGTCCTGCAATGAATACCTACATGTACATAAACCCTCCGAACCTTAGAAATATAGAGCAATTGAAAAATGATGGAGTTACTTTTATCGGCCCTGAAACAGGTGATCAAGCATGCGGGGAAACTGGCCTTGGGAGACTAACTGAACCACAAGATATATTAATAAATCTTAACCAGTATTTATCAAACTCAAAACTAAAAGATCTAAAAATTTTAATATCAGCGGGCGCAACCTCTGAAAATATCGATGATGCACGAATTATTACCAATCATAGCTCTGGGAAAATGGGTATTTCAATAGCCAATGAAGCTTTTGACCTAGGCGCAGAAGTAACGTTAATTAAAGGTAAAACGGAAGTATTGCCTCATAAAGGTATTAAGATAATTGAAGCAAATAATCATCAGGAGATGGAACAAAGTGTGCTTAATGAGGCATCAAAACATGATATTTTTATTAGTGTTGCCGCTGTTTCAGATTACAAAGCAGATCACGTTTTTCAAGGCAAAATCAAAAAAGATCAAAATGTCCTTAACTTAAAATTAATTAAAACAAGTGATATCTTAAAGTC
>JAYQUI010000006.1:17639-25642 GCA_038147655.1 Nitrosomonadales bacterium | reverse complement strand
ATGTTTCCAAATTATAAATATGTTTAAATTCTTCAGCTTCAGTTTCCGCAGTTCCAGTCATACCAGATATCTTGTTATAGAGGCGGAAATAATTTTGAAATGTAATGCCTGCAAGTGTTTTTGACTCTCTTTGAATTTTAACCTTTTCCTTTGCTTCTATGGCCTGATGAAGTCCATCTGACCATCTACGGCCAGGCATCATGCGGCCAGTAAATTCATCTATGATCACTACTGCCCCATCTTTAACCACATAGTCTTTATCTTTAATAAATAAATTATGTGCTTTTAGAGCTGATTGGACATAATGCAATAGGCTTATATTTTCAGGATCATATAGGTTAGAATTTTTTTCCAAGACCCCAAGCTTGGTTAATACTTCTTCAACATTATTGTGTCCACTTTCAGACAAGATGACTCCAGTCGTTTTTTCATCAATCCAATAGTCTCCATCACCATCTTCTTTATCTTGTCTTTTTAAGCTTGGAACAATTTGGTCAAGTTTTCCGTAAAGATTGACATCAACATCTGATTGACCTGAGATAACTAATGGCGTTCTCGCCTCATCAATCAATATGGAATCAACTTCATCAATTAAAGCGAAATTTAGTCCTCTTTGAACTTTTTGATCTTGTGAGTAAACCATATTATCTCTCAAATAATCAAAGCCAAATTCATTATTGGTTCCATAAGTGATGTCTGCGGCATAAGCTTTTAACTTTTCCTCAGTTGGTAATTGAGCTTGGTTAATGCCTACAGTTAAACCTAAAAGCTCATAAACTTTTCCCATCCACTCAGCATCACGTCTTGCGAGATAATCGTTAACTGTAATAACGTGTACACCATTTCCTGAAAGTGCATTTAAGTAAGCTGGTAAGGTAGCCACTAAAGTTTTTCCCTCGCCTGTTTTCATTTCAGCAACCTTGCCATTATGGAGCGCAATTCCGCCAATCATTTGCTCATCAAAGTGTCTTAGACCCAAAGTTCTCACACTAGCCTCACGAACCAGCGCAAATGCCTCTATCATTAAATTGTCTGAAAAACCGTCTTTCTTATAAAGCTCCTTTAACTCACTTGTTTTTTTAATAAAGTCTTTATCTTTTAATTTTTGTATGTCGGTCTCTAATTCATTAATCTTATTAACTATTGATGAATATTTTTTTAATAATCTCTGATTGCTGTTACCAATTACAGCATTGATAAGTGTCTTTAACATGATTTATTTTTTCTTTAGATATTTTCTCGGATCTAGAGATCTGCCATTGAGCCTTATTTCATAATGCAGATGAGGCCCAGTCGATCTTCCAGTGTTACCAACTAATGCGATGACTTGGTCTTTAGTGATTAAGTCGCCTTTCCTTACTAATAGTTTTGAAGCATGAGCATATCGCGTTTCAATTCCGCCTCCATGTTTAATTTTTACATAATTACCATAATCTGGTGCTTTTCCAGCAGCAATAACAATACCTGATGCAGTGGCTTTGATTTCATCACCCTCCGCTGCCGAGAAATCTAATCCTTCATGAAATGATCTTATTCCTAGAATTGGATCGATTCTCCAACCATAACTCGATGAGCGGTAACCAACGCTGACAGGATATAAATCTGGCAAAGTATCTTTAATAACACTTTGCTTTAATAAAATAGACTCTGTTTCATTAAAAATGTCTTCTCTTATTTGCATACGATGCATTAGTGCTTGTAACGCAATCTGAATATCCTGATCTGTCAAATTAGAATTTATAAAAGGTCCACCTTGGTTTTCAAATTCTTTTTCTTTTTTTGGCAAGGTGGGTAATTTTTGTTTACCTACGATCTGTTTCTTCAAAATACCCTGAAGTCTTTCAGTTTGATTATCCAAATCAGCTAATCGAGCATTGATTTCTCCAATTTGCTGTATATATAACTGGAGGCTTCTTTGGTAGCTAGGAAAATCTAGATCTAATTTAAGAGTTTCAATTTTTTCATCAGAATAATGTTTTGCTAATTTATTGCTGACACTGTAAACAGCAATTGAAATAGCAAATATCAAGATGAGCATTAAAAAAACAAATAACTGTATGCTCAGAGTTAAGGGTTTTTTAATATTATTTTTACTTATAAATAAAATTTTCATAATTTAGTATCATATTATATATGGAATCACTTAAAAAATTGCTGAAAACTGATCAATTTAAAGAAATATCAATCAACAACGAAATTCTAAAAGGAATTCGATTGAGTCTCATAAAAATGATCGGCGATAAGCAATCAAAGCTTACCATTCGAGACAGCTCACTTTTTATAACATTCAGTAAAAATTCCTTTGCTAGTAAATTTAAAATAATTAAAAAAGATGTGCTCAAGGAGCTCAATTTGATTCAGAATAAAATTACATTCACTGAAATTTATTCGAAAGTAGATCCATCCGTTGTAAAAAAAGAAATGAAGCTCACTTCAAATAAAAAACTATCAAATAAGGCAGCTAAAATCTGGGCCAGTCTATCAAAAACCCTGGATGATTCTCCTCTAAAAGATTATTTCTCAAATAAAAAATGATTGAAATACTAATACTTTGTTCAACTGGTATTGTGGTTGGTTTCTTAGCAGGATTGTTTGGTATCGGCGGTGGATTAATTATTGTTCCAATTGTTACTTTTTTGATGATTCATTTCAACGATTTGCCCGGTGCGGATGCTTATGCTTATGGAATTGGATCCTCTATGCTGTCAATTATTTTTACAGGATCTATGGCTACTTTTTTTCATATGAAAAATAATAATTTTAATTTTTCTTACGTATCTAACGTGATTGGGTATTTATTTTTTGGATCTTTAATTGGTAGTTATATTATCCACTTTGCAAATTTTTATTTTCTAAAATATTTTTTTATATTTTATTGTTTTTTTTCTGCTCTTAAATTATTAAATCGAGCAAATCTAAATTTTTTATATTCTTTACCTTTAAAGACCATTAGCTTTATTTTTGGAGCATTATCATCCATTGTGGGAATTGGTGGTGGCACCTTGTTTGTTCCTTACTTAGAAGCAAAAAAAATTGATATAAAGCTTGCTATATCAAGCAGCTCACTTCTCGGTGTTGTTATTGGCATTGGTACAATACTTGGTTTTGTTTCTCAAAATCTTATTTTAGAAACCTCCCCTTTATTAAATTCTTTTTTTGACTATGGAAATATTTATATTAAATCTTTTATATTTTTAACTTTACCTAGCATCTTTACAATCTTCATCTCAACCAAACTCTTGGTTTCTTTGAATCAAAATATTATAAAAAAATTATTTGCTTATCTTTTAATAATCATAGGACTTATTAGTCTTTTTAACTTATAAGGAATAATGTCCAAATCACCTTAAATATGAGATAATTGCTTTTTTTTGAAATATGTAACTCAGGGAGGAAGTATGTCGGAAATCCAAATGGCATTAGCAGCTGCGGTAATTGCTGTTATTTATGGTGCCTTAGTTTCAAAGTCTATTCTTAGCCTACCGGCAGGAAATAAGAAAATGCAAGATATTGCAAACGCCATCCAAAAAGGTGCGTCTGCTTACTTGTCACGTCAATACAAAACAATCGCTATTGTTGGTATTGTTTTAACCATATTAATTGCTCAATTTATTGACCTTGATACAGCAATCGGTTTTGTTATTGGTGCTGTTTTATCAGGTGCTTGTGGTTTTATAGGAATGAATGTTTCAGTTCGTTCCAATGTAAGAACAGCTCAAGCAGCAACCAAAGGAATTGTTCCAGCTTTTGATGTGGCTTTTAAAGGAGGTGCAATCACAGGTATGCTAGTGGTTGGATTGGGTCTACTTGGTGTTGCAGGTTTTTATTTATACCTTGGCGGTACTGAAGCTGAAAACCTTAATCCATTAATTGGTTTAGCGTTTGGCTCATCCTTAATCTCTATTTTTGCAAGACTAGGTGGCGGTATTTTTACTAAGGGTGCTGATGTTGGTGCTGACTTAGTAGGTAAAGTTGAAGCAGGAATTCCTGAAGACGATCCTAGAAACCCTGCAGTTATCGCAGACAATGTTGGTGACAATGTTGGTGATTGCGCAGGTATGGCTGCTGATTTATTTGAAACTTATGCAGTTACTATTATTGCTACTATGGTTTTAGGTGGCCTAATTATCACTGGCGATAGTGTTAATGGTGTTCTGTATCCACTAATGTTAGGCGCTGTTTCAATTATTGCATCTATCATTGGCTGTTTCTTTGTTAAAGCTAACAATAAGATGACAAATGTAATGCCTGCACTTTACAGAGGCTTAGCTATTGCGGGTCTTTTATCACTAATTGCCTTCTACTACGTTTCTGAGTATTTATTCCCATCTGGTATTGTTGTTGATGGTATTACTTACCCAGCAGTAGGTTTGTTTGGTTCAGCTGCAATTGGATTAGTGTTAACTGCTGCATTAGTATTTATTACTGAATATTACACTGGTACAGAATATAAACCAGTTCAACATGTAGCTAAAGCTTCTGAAACTGGTCATGCTACAAACATTATTGCTGGTATTGGTATCTCAATGAAAGCCACTGCACTTCCTGTGATATCTGTTTGTTTGGCAATTTTTCTTTCATACTCATTTGCAAACCTTTACGGTGTTGCTGTAGCAGCAACATCAATGTTAAGCATGGCGGGTATTATTGTGGCACTTGATGCATACGGTCCAATTACTGACAACGCTGGTGGTATTGCCGAGATGTCTGGTCTTCCACAAAAAGTGAGAGATATTACTGATCCACTTGATGCGGTTGGTAACACTACAAAAGCTGTAACTAAAGGTTATGCTATTGGTTCAGCTGGTTTAGCATCACTGGTTCTTTTTGCAGACTACACGCACAAACTTGATGTTTACGGAATCATTGCTACATTTGATCTTAGTGAGCCAAACGTAATCATTGGCTTAATCATCGGTGGTCTGATCCCATATCTTTTTGCAGCTATGGCGATGGAAGCTGTTGGAAGAGCAGCTGGTTCTGTGGTTGAAGAAGTGAGAAGACAGTTTAAAACAATCAAGGGAATTATGACTGGCAAAGGCCAACCTGATTATGCTAAAGCTGTTGATTTACTAACCTCATCTGCAATCAAAGAGATGGTTGTTCCATCATTACTACCTGTTGCTGTTCCTGTCATTGTTGGTTTATCGCCACTAGGCGCTCAAGGTTTGGGTGGCTTACTGATGGGTACAATTGTTACAGGTCTTTTCGTGGCAATTTCAATGTGTACTGGCGGCGGTGCTTGGGATAATGCTAAAAAACATATTGAAGATGGACACCATGGCGGTAAAGGTTCTGAAGCTCACAAAGCTTCTGTAACAGGTGATACTGTTGGAGACCCATACAAAGATACTGCTGGTCCAGCAATCAACCCTCTAATTAAGATTATTAACATCGTTGCACTTCTAATTGTGCCGTTGCTATAAATTTTAATTGATTTACAAAAAAGCCCATTTAAAAATGGGCTTTTTTTATAGGTGAACGTTTATCAATAAGTAAGTTACAAACAAAACCCACAATGATGTTAATGCAATCAGTAACGATAAAATTTTAGATTCGACATAAATTAAACCTGCAATAAATGAGCTAAAAATTAATGTTGTCAAATTACCAAGAATAATCATACTTAGGACAGAAAAACCCAAAGTATAAATTGGATATAAAAAACAATTCAAAATAAGTATTAAAACAAGAAATGAACTAAATTGAAATTTTAAAGATTTAAAAACGATTGTTTGAAGAATCACTAAAAGTATCCAGGTTAGTCCAATAAAATATCCTTTTGGGAAAAAACGATTATTTTCGAAAGCTATTTTTTGAGTTATGCCTTCAAACCCAAAATTTAAAATAATAAAGTTAGAGGTACATAAAATAATTAATGCAGCTATCAATAATATTATTAATGGCCTTCTTTTTAAAAAGCTGATCATTATTGATTTAATAAAAGATGTTGAACATGCTGATACTTTTGTTTTGTCATCTCGATAACATCACTTGGAAGAGTTGGTGGTGGAGGTTGTTTGTTCCAATCTATTGACTCAAGCCAGTCTCTCAAGAATTGTTTATCAAAACTCTGGGGGGACATGCCTATTTTATATAAATCTGCATCCCAAAATCTTGAAGAATCAGGAGTAAGAATTTCATCCATTAAAATTAAATCACCTTGATCATCTAATCCAAATTCAAATTTTGTATCTGCAATTATGATGCCCCGATCAAAAGCATAGTCTCTCGCAAAGTCATATATTTCAATACTTTTGTCTTTTATATTTTTGGCTCTATCTTCCCCAATCACATTGGCCATTTGATCAAATGAAATATTCTCATCGTGATCCCCGACGGCAGCTTTGGTTGACGGAGTAAAAATTGGTTCGGCGAGTTTTTCAGCTTGTTGTAAATTTTTTGGCAATGTAATTCCTGATACACTTCCACTTGATTGATAATCTTTCCAACCACTTCCAATCAGATACCCTCTAACAATCGCCTCGACAGGAAGAGGCTGCAATCTTTTTACAACAACAGATCTATCTTTAATAAGTGGTATTTCATGATCTTTGACAACAGATTCAGGATGAATGTCAGTTAAATGATTCTTGATAATGGATTCTGTTTTGTGAAACCAGAAATTTGATACCCGAGATAAAATCTTTCCTTTTGACTCAACAGCTTCATTCATGATGACATCAAAGGCTGAAATACGATCACTGGTTACCATTAAAAAATGTTGATCATCGACAACATAAGTATCTCTGACTTTACCTTGATGAAATAATTGAAGACTTTGAATAGTGGTTGTCATATTCATTTGATTTATTGTTCTAGCATTTCAATAGCAGGCAATTTCTTTCCTTCAGCAAATTCAAGAAAAGCCCCACCGGCGGTTGAAATGTATGATATTTTTTTACAAACCTTATACTTTTCTATTGCGGCAATCGTATCCCCTCCACCAGCTAATGAGAATGCCTCACCATCAGCAATCGCACGAGATAAGGCTTCAGTTCCTGAGCTAAACTGTTCAAACTCAAACACACCTAAAGGCCCATTCCACATGATTGTTGAGACTTTGACAACGTGGTCTGTAATATTCTTCAAGGTTTTGGGACCTAAATCAAAAATCATATCATCAGATTCAACGTCATCAATTTTTTTTAATTCAGCATGTGCGTTGAAATCAAATTCTTTTGCGCAAATAACATCAACAATGGTGGGGAAAAATATTTGTCTATTTTTGATCTCATCAAGAATAACTTTTGCCTCATCAACAAAATCAGGTTCATACAATGACTTTCCAATATTGAATCCTTGGGCTGCTATAAAAGTATTTAGGATACCGCCACCTAAAATTAAACCATCAACACGATTAACAAGATTTTTTAAAACAGATAACTTTGTTGAAACTTTACTACCGCCCACAATGGCTAGCATTGGTTTTTTTGGTTGATTAAATGTTTTCGTTAGAGCATCAACTTCATCATAAAAAAGCAATCCAGCACATTTTTCACCAATATATTTTCCAATACCATACGTGCTGGCTTCGGTACGGTGTGCTGTTCCAAACGCATCCATGACAAACACGTCGGCTATAGAAGCATATTTTACTGATAACTCATCAGAACATTTTTTCTCACCAATGTTAAACCTTACGTTTTCAAGAACATGAAGCATTCCAGGCTCAAAGGATTGACCTTTTTCAAAATCCCGATGAAGCATTATTTTGATATTTAATTTTTTTTCAAGGTAGTCGACTATAGGCTTAAGCGATAAAGAGTCATGAAAAATTCCCTCTTCAGGCCTGCCTAAATGAGAGGTCAGGATCACAACCTGAGCATTATCCAGTGCATATTGAATGGTTGGAATGGATGCATCAATTCTACTGGTGGAAGAGATTGTGGAACCATCAATTGGAACATTTAGATCTGCACGAATAAAGACCTTTTTATTTTGAAGATTTAAATGGCTAATGCTTCGAATAGACATTAATTTGCATTCATCATTGCCACTGC
>JAYQUI010000006.1:0-17539 GCA_038147655.1 Nitrosomonadales bacterium | reverse complement strand
TTTAAATGGCTAATGCTTCGAATAGACATTAATTTGCATTCATCATTGCCACTGCCGTATCCAACATACGACAACTAAAGCCGTATTCATTATCGTACCAACCAAAGACTTTCACTAAATCGCCGGATGAGGACACTTTTGTTAACAAAGAATCAAAGTATGATGATGCTGGAGTGTGATTATAGTCAACCGATACAAGAGGAATATCAGAATAAACAAGAATATCTTTTAACTCATTATCAGCTGCTTTTTTTACTACCGCATTCACTTCTTCAGCAGTTACTTTCTCTGTAATATTTAAAGTGAGGTCAACTAAGGAGACATTAGTGGTTGGCACACGAATTGCCACCCCATCAAGCTTTCCTTTTAATTCAGGGATAACCAAACCCACAGCAGACGCTGCACCAGTTTTCGTGGGCACCATGGATGAACTTGCTGTTCTTGCCCTGCGGATATCTTTGTGAATATTATCCAATAAGGCCTGATCATTCGTGAATGAATGAATCGTATTCATTAATCCAGATTTAATTGTGTAGTTTTCGTTTAACACATGAACAATTGGAGCTAATCCATTTGTGGTACATGATGCATTAGAGACAACTGTATGTGACGACTGAAGAGAATCATGATTAACACCGTAAACAATTGTGGCATCAACATCGGATTCTCCGGGAGCTGAAATCAAAACTTTTTTTGCGCCCTGATGAAGATGGACCATATTTAATTTTTTACTTCTAAAAGCACCAGTACATTCTAAAACTACATCTACATCTAATTCACCCCATGGAAGTTCTTCAGGGTCTCTAGTGGCATAATATTTTATGGTATCGCCATTAATAGAAAATTCATGATCGCCCATAGAAATATCGCAATCAAATCGACCGTGAGCTGAGTCATACTTTAATAAATGTAAATTTGATTCCATGGTGCCACGACTGCTTCCGTTAATCGCCACCACTTTTACATCTGATCTCTTTTCCTCATAAATTGCTCGCAGCACTAAACGACCAATTCTTCCAAAACCTGTAATTGCGACTTTCACTGTCATAATAGTAGCTTATCCTAAATTTAAATAAAAAAGGTATTCCTATAGTCTAGGAATACCTTTTTGTAGATCGATCAAATTAAAGAACAGATTTAACTGTCTTAACCACATTCTCGACTGTGAAGCCAAAGTGTTCAAATAATTTACCGCCTGGCGCTGATTCACCGTAAGTATTAATACCAACAGAAGCTCCATCTAGACCAACGTATTTTGTCCAGTAATCAGTTACACCAGCTTCTATAGAAACACGTTTTACTCCCGGAGTAAGAACAGAATCTTTATAAGCCTGATCTTGGCGATCAAATGCATGAGTACAAGGCATTGAAACTACTCTTGATGCAATACCCTCAGCCTTTAAAGCCTCACATGATTTCATAGCGAGATCTAGCTCTGAACCTGTCGCAATTAGAATAACTTTGTAGTCATCACAATCACAAAGAACATAACCACCTTTTTTAATACCTTCAAGTTGCTCATCTGTTCTTTCATTAAATCCAACACCTTGACGAGTTAAAACAAGGCTAGTTGGATTACTTGTATTTCCAACAGCTTGTGTCCAAGCCACCGCTGTTTCTGTTGCATCACCTGGTCTCCAAACTTCCATATTCGGAATAAATCTTAAGCCAGATGTTGTTTCAATAGGTTGGTGAGTTGGTCCATCTTCACCTTGGCCGATTGAATCATGGGTCAATACATAGATAACTCTCTGCTTCATCAACGCTGACATTCTCATGCCATTTCTCATGTAGTCTGAGAACATATGGAATGTACCGCCATAAGGTAAAATACCACCATGCAGAGCCATACCATTCATAATAGCTGCCATACCAAATTCACGAACACCGTATGAAATGTAGTTACCTGGTTTCTTACCGCTAACGTGCTCAAAACTACCGCAGCTGGTTAAGTTTGATCCAGTCAAGTCAGCAGATCCGCCAACAAATTCAGGTAATGTTTCCGCAAGTTTGGTGATAACGTTTTGTGATGCTTTTCGTGTAGCTACTTTATCGCCAGCAGCATTTGTTTCTTTAATTAACGCATCCACTTTTTGCTGCCAATCAGCTGGTAATTCATTTGCCATACGACGTTTAAATTCAGCAGCTAATTCTGGGAATTCTTTTTCATATGCTGCGAATTTATCATTCCATGCAGCCTCGCTTTGTTGACCTTTATCTTTTTGGTTCCAACCATCATAGATATCTTGAGGGATCACAAATGGATCATGCTCCCAACCAAGCTCTTTTCTTGTAAGTGCAACTTCTTCTTCACCTAAAGCAGCTCCATGACAATCATGCGAACCTGACTTGTTAGGTGAACCTTTACCAATAATTGTCTTACAACAAATTAATGTCGGCTTGTCAGATACTGACTTAGCTTCTTGGATAGCTTTGTCAATTGCTTCAAAGTCATGACCATCAACATCTCTTACAACATGCCAACCATATGACTCAAATCGACCCGCTGTGTCATCGGTATACCATCCCTCGATGTGACCATCAATTGAAATGCCATTATCATCCCAGAATGCAATTAATTTACCTAAACCCCAAGTTCCAGCAAGTGCACAAGTTTCATGAGAAACACCCTCCATCAAACAACCATCGCCCATAAACACATAAGTGTAATGATCAACAATATCGTGACCCGGCTTATTGAATTGATTAGCCAATAATTTCTCAGCCATTGCGAAACCAACAGCATTACTAATACCCTGACCGAGAGGTCCAGTGGTTGTTTCAACTCCAGGTGCGTAGCCATATTCTGGGTGACCTGCACACTTAGAATGCAACTGTCTAAAGGATTGGATCTCACTCATTGGAAGATCGTAACCTGTTAAGTGTAAGAGAGAATAAATTAACATTGAGCCGTGACCGTTAGATAAAATAAATCTATCTCTGTTTGCCCAATCAGGATTATTAGGATTATGGTTCATGTGGTTATTCCAAAGAACTTCTCCTATTTCTGCCATGCCCATAGGAGCACCAGGGTGTCCTGAGTTTGCTTTTTGAACCGCATCCATGGATAAGGCACGGATCGCATTTGCTAATTCTTGTCTACTTGCCATTCTTTGTTTCTCCCTATGTTTTGGTGAATAATTTTCTTTATTCAAGCCTGATAAATGTACAACCTGTAATTTTATTTGTATTAGGTATTCGAACGTATAATTATTGCCTAAACAGCATTATTCTTCAAGGATTTGTTGCAGATTCTTTCCATTTTATAGAGCAACCAATACTTGGGATTTGATCAATAGGGCCCTTTTGTGACTCCGCAATAAGTTTCATTGCATTAAACAAATCTCTTTCATTGTTATCTGACAGTTCGCCACGCCCTGTTGAGTCAAAGCGGCCTCGATACTGAAGTTCATAATTGTTATTAAAACCAAAAAAATCAGGTGTACAAATTGCATCGTAACTTTTTGCAACCGCCTGTGTTTCATCAAAACAATAATCAAATGGAAATTCATGCTCTTTTGCTAATTTTTGCATGTTTTCAAAAGAATCTTCTGTGTAATTGATTACATCATTTGATGATATCGCAACAGTATTAATTCCCAATGTCTTTAACTCTCTAGTATCATGAATCAATCTTGGTAAAATAGCTTTAACATAAGGACAATGGTTGCAAATGAACATCACCAATAAACCATTAGACCCCATTGCATCTTCTAGGCTTATCAGTTCATTATTGATTGATACTAATTTAAAAGTTTTTGCTTTCCAGCCAAAATTACAGACCGGTGTAGTTAGGCTCACCACTATGTATTCCCTGTTGAATTTTAAAGATGAATAGATTTTACCATCCATACACTATTTCAGCACATAGCGAAATCAATCTATCTGAAGATGCCACAAAGCACCTTGTTAAGTCATTGAGATTAAAGCCATTAGACAAGATCATATTATTTAATGGTGATGGATATGATTATCATGGCGAGGTGTCTGACATTGATAAAAAAAATGTCAAGATTGCTGTTAATGAAAAAAAACTAAATATGAGTGAAGCAGATATTGATATCAGCATCCTGCAATCAGTAACCTCGCGAGATAAACTCGACTTTATTTTTCAAAAAAATACAGAATTAGGAATAAAAAATTTCTATTTAATTAATACCGAAAGGGTAAACTTTAGAATTCCTCAAAGCAAAACAGAAAATAGAATTGAGCATCTTAAAAAAGTCGTAATCTCTGCATGCGAGCAGAGCGGACGGTCAAAAATACCAACCGTTCATGAAACAATTCTTGGTTTAAATAAGTTAACAAATGAAGATGATCATTCATGTAAGTTAATTTTGAACCCCTACACAGATTACTCACTATCAAATTTAAGAAATAATGATTTAATAAATAAAAAAAGTTTTCAAATTTTAATCGGACCTGAAGGGGGTTTTTCAGAAGCTGAAATCAAAGTTGCTGAAAATGCTGGGTTCAAATCACTATCTTTAGGTAAAAGAGTATTGCGAACTGAGACCGCCTCCTTATCAATTGCAAGCGCGATATTAGCCTTAACCAATAATTTTGTATAAATTACATATATTTATATAAAATTAAATATAAATATTGTAAAATATACAATATGAATCTTAAACAACTTAGAACCGATAGAAAGTTAACTATCGCCAACCTCAGTCAAATCCTTGATTTAGATCCTGGCAATCTTTCGAAAATAGAACAAGGAAAACTGAAACCTTCCTTGCCTGTTCTAATGAAATATTCAAATTACTTCAAAGTATCCATTGATAATTTAGTGGGACAATCAAGTGTCGACTTTATATCAGCTTTTAGATCGGCTGCGCCATATATTCATCATTATAGAAATAAGATTTTCGTTATTGCATTTGACGGTTTTGCCCTTGAGAGTAACTCTTTTGTTAATTTATGTACGGATATTAATCTACTTCATTCCTTAGGAATTAAAATCATCCTAATTCATGGCATCAGGCCTTTTATCGACTTAAGATTGGATAAAAATAATATTAAATCAAGCTTTCATAAGCATCAAAGAATTACCACACCAGAGATGATGCCACATATTATTGAAGCTAATGGGTTGGTGAAGACAAAAATTGAAGCAGCTTTATCTTCCAACATTTACCACAATAATATCTTTAAAAGTGAGTTGAAAATTTCATCTGGCAATTTTCTTATGGCAAAACCTAGAGGAGTTATTGATGGAGTTGATATGGAACAGACGGGAGTTATTAGGGAGATTAATCATGAAGCAATCATTGAAAAACTTAACCACAATGAAATCGTGATCATGTCCCCTATTGGATACTCTCCTATTGGGGAAATCTTTAATTTATCCTTTGAATCATCGGCAAGTAAAATTGCTTCTTCAATTCAGGCTGAAAAATTAATTTATATCACTGAAAATAATGGGGTACAAAATATCAGAGGTGAATTTATATCTGAAATGACGAGCATCAAATTGAACAATTTGATATCTCATATCAAAGAATCAGAGAATCCAGAATTTATAGAAAAAAATACACTACCAATATTGGAGGGTGCGGCTCAAGGTTTAAAAGAGGGCTTAGCAAAGATTCATTTAGTTAATAGACACATTAATGGTTCATTAATTATGGAATTATTCACTAACCAGGGACAAGGAACTGTCATTACACCAGAAAAAATAGAAAAATTTAGATCTGCCAACATACAAGACGCCAAAGTGATTGAAAAAATGATTAATCCTCTAATAAAGACACAAATCATTGCAGACAGGAGTCTTGAAAAGATAGAGATGGAAATACAACATTTCCACATTTTAGAATTTGATAATAAGATACTTGGGTGTGCCCAAGTTAAACATTATGATGGAATTTCTGAAATTGCCTGTTTTGCAATAAATGAAAATTACCAAAACATGGGTTATGGGAAAAAACTTTTAGAATATTGTGAAAATGAGTGTAAAAAAGTGAATAACAAGACATTTATTATGACAACTCAATCCAGCCACTGGTTTATGGAAAATGATTTTAAACAAGGCAACATTAATGATTTGCCATATGAGAAAAAAAGGGAATACTCCCCACAACGAAATTCAAAAATATTTTTAAAGGAATTGGAGCAATAATGGCACCTAACGACAAAGCAAAAATACTTAGTGAAGCATTACCTTACATAAAGCAATTTTTTGATAAAACCATTGTGATTAAATTTGGTGGCAATGCAATGGTAGATGAGCAACTAAAGAGCTCTTTTGCTATGGATGTAGTGTTATTGAAATTAGTGGGTATGAATCCAGTTGTTGTACATGGAGGTGGTCCACAGATCAATGAACACCTAGAGAAAATTGGCAAGAAGGGTGAATTTATTAACGGGGTAAGAGTGACTGATGAAGAGACCATGGATGTTGTGGAAATGATTTTAGGAGGTCAAATAAATAAAGAAATTGTTCATCAAATAAACATTCATGGTGGAAAAGCAGTAGGCCTTACAGGGCAAGATGGAAACTTCATTCATGCTTCAAAGCTTAATAAAGATAAAGATGGGGGAAAAATAGACCTTGGTTATGTGGGTAAAATTGAGTCCATCGACCCCAGCCTCATCGATTTTTTAGATACTGGTGACTTTATTCCTGTAATCGCTCCAATTGGAATTGGTTCAGATGGAAAAACATACAACATTAATGCAGATGTTGTCGCAGGCAAGTTAGCTGAGGTTCTCATGGCAGAAAAATTAATCCTTATGACTAACACCAAAGGTGTACTTGATAATCAAAATAATCTAATTACAGGAATTAAGCCAAATGATATTGAAACATTGATTAATGATGGCACATTAAGTGGTGGCATGTTGCCTAAAATAGAATCGGCTATGGATGCCGCAAAAGGCGGAGTCAATAGCGTACATATCATTGACGGCAGAGTTGAGCATGCATTGTTGTTAGAAATTTTAACCAATCAAGGTGTAGGTACATTAATCAAAGGAAAAAACTAAAACAACTGTGGGTATTTGATCTTGATGACACGCTTCATCATGCCAGCCCACATATTTTTGAGTTTATCAATAGAGATATGACTCAATACATATCTGAAAATTTAAGAATTTCACATGAAAAGGCGAATTGTTTAAGAACCGACTATTGGAAGAAGTATGGTTCAACATTGAGAGGATTAATGATCCACCATCAAATTGATCCCCATGATTTTTTACTTAAGACGCACAACCTAAAAGACATTGAAGAGAAAATAGTGCCTGTAAAAAATTTAAGGATGGTTTTAAAAAGTATTAATGACGATAAAATTATCCTCACAAACGCACCAACACATTATGCAAAATTCATTTTAAAAAAATTGGATATACATTATTTCTTCAAACAGATTATTTGTATTGAAGATAATTCATTCATATCTAAACCTGATATTCGTATTTTTAGAAAAATTAAACGAATGCCTTATCAAAAAATTATACTGATTGACGATTCACATGAGAATTTAAAAAGCGCATACCATGCAGGACTGGAAACAGTTCATATTTCAAATGAAAGAATAAATAAAAACTATGCAAGTAAAAAGCTACATGGACTTGGTGAATTACTAAAATTGAAAAGATTCTAAAAAATTAAGTCTCTGTTTATTGATATGTTCTGCAATGTCTTTCCCAGTAAGATTCGAAGGAATACTTATTGGTTTATTTTTGAAAAAATTTTCTAACTTATCGTGATAGTTCAATAAAGATATATTTAAGTCATTTTGATCAATTAATAAATCAAGTCTTATTAACTCTAATATTTTATCTAACTTATCATCTTTACTAAAAAAACCGACTCTATTTAAAACAAACAATTGATCCACTGAGGAAAGATTTCTAAAATTAAGTAGATCTTTGATTAATTCTTTAAAAGTCTTGATTATATCGAGATCCTTTTTTGAAAAATTAACTGAATACTGTTTGCAGAATTTAAAGTTGAATTTTTCTTGAAAGAAAAGCCAGCACAGATTGAAGTTTTTAAAATAATGACCATGTTTGAAAAAGGATTGAAAACACTCTGATAATTTTCTTTTATTATTGTTTTCAAAAATTTGATCAATAGCGCCAATATCTTCCAATGTCTTAAAAAAAATATGCCCTTCTTTAAGTTGAAAGACTTTTTTAATCTCAATGATGATTCGATCATAGCTCAAATACTTCAATTCTCCCTCATTAATCATGGTTTTTAATAAGACTAAGGTCTCTTCTGCAATTTTAAAATCTGGTAATTTTGCTTTAAACCTCGCTAGTCGCAATATTCTTAAAGGATCTTCCTTGAATGCATCTGAAACATGACGGAGTATTTTTTTACTAATGTCATTAATTCCATTGAATGGATCAATGTATTTATTCTGATCATCTTTTGCTATTGCATTAATTGTTAAGTCTCTTCGGACTAAGTCTTCTTCTAATGAAATAGTTGGGCTGGTATAAAAAATAAAATCTTTATATCCAACCCCATTCTTTTTTTCTGTCCTGGCTAATGCATATTCCTCGTGAGTATCAGGATGTAAAAAAACGGGGAAACTTTTACCAACAGGTTTAAATTTTTTCTCAATCATCTCCTCCGGAGTTGACCCAACCACAACGTAATCTTTTTCCGTATAAGTGTGATTTAATATTTCGTCACGAACTGCCCCGCCTACTAAATAGATTTTCATAACTTGTTAATATGTATCTCTAATTCATTTAATTCTGAAAGAAACTCATAAGAATGATTAATTTCACATACATTATCCACTTGCAATGATTTCAAATTATCTCTCGTGATAATTTTCCTAGGGCTTAATTCCAGCACTGCAACCAATATTGTGTCGAACACCTTAGGCAAACTAAGTAAAATACATCTTAATTTTTTTATTTTTTTAATGGCTTTTAAGATATCAATAAACGAATAAGTTTTCGGACCGCCTAGTTCAAAAGTACGACTTTTAAAGGAATTATTTTGTATTAAAGCATTAATTATTAATGCCAAGTCCTTGACTGATATTGGCTGAAATAAGGAATTAGGAGAAATTACTGCCATGATTGGACTAATTTTCATTATCTTAAAAAACATATTAATAAAATTATCATCTGTCCCGAAAATAATTGATGGCTTAAGAATAAAAGTTTTTAATTGGTGATTTTTTTGGGAAAGTTGTTTTTCCCCCATATGTTTTGACTCTAAATAATTGCTTGCATTTGTTTCAGATTTTAAAGCACTCATATGAATAAATTTTTTAACTTTATTTTTAATGCACAGATTTTGAATTATTTTTGGATAGATTGTATGAATCGTTTTAAATAGATTTTTTTTATCCTCATGTAAAATTCCTATTAAATTTATGACAATTTCTGACCCCCTGATATATCTCTCAATCGCTGCGGAATTAAAAGAATTTATCTCGTGAAAACGAACATTAGGTAGTACTTTTAATGGGTGGATATTTTTTTTGTTTCTGGTGATTACATCAATTTGAAAATTTTTATAGTTTGCTAATTTGATTATCAGCTCAGAACCTATAAACCCAGAGCCTCCAAAAATTACTATCTTACTCATGTCAAAGATGCGTTATTCTCATAAAAATATAAATAACAACGACAATTAAAAAAGCTGTTATCGTATATCTAGTAATTTTCTTAACTAACTCTAAATAATTTTTATTTTTTGTTACTACATATAAAACTAATAAGACAATCAATAGTAATGCTAATAAAAAAGCAACTGTCCTAAAAATCATGCTAGAGCTGCCTCATTTTGGATTAATTCGAGCTGTTCATTATGATTAATGATTTGTTGATAAACTCTATCAGATTCTGTCAATGAAACTAAATCATAGGAATCTTTATTTTTCATCAGTAATCTCAACAGTTGGTTATTTATTTCATGGCCTGACTTGAATGCAGTAAACTTCCCAAGAAGTGCATGGCCTGTTAAATATAAATCACCAAATGCATCAAGCACTTTGTGTCTGACAAACTCGTCTTCATACCTTAATCGGTCGTTATTTATGATTTTATAATCATCCATCACAATAGCATTATCCAGAGAACCACCTTTGGCTAAGCCATTAGATCTTAAATATTCAACCTCCTGCATAAAACCAAAAGTTCTAGCACGTGCAATTTCATCCACATAGGAGTCGTTGTAATAATCAATAGATATTGAATTATTTCGATCAGCAAACACAGGGTGAGGGAAATCAATTGAAAAATCAATTTTAAAGCCATCATAGGGTTCCAACATTGCAAATTTACCGTCAATTTCATATTTAAGAGCTTTTTTGACCTTAATGAATTTCTTTTCCCTTTCTTGATTAATTGGTTCTCCAGATTGGATTAGATAAATAAATGGATTTGAGCTACCGTCCAGAATAGGTACTTCAATGCCAGATATTTCAATGATAATGTTGTCAATTGAATAAGCATATAAAGCTGACATGAGGTGCTCCACCGTCATTACCTTTGCAGATTCTTTTTCAAGTGTTGAACACAGCCTAGTATCAGACACCAAATATGGATCTACCTTAATGGTATTATTAGAATTTAAATCTTTTCTAACAAACGTTATTCCGCTCTCAGGTTTTGCTGGCAATAGAGATAGAGTAACGGTGTCTCCAGAATGTAGACCAACACCTTGAATAGATACCTTTTTCGAAATTGTTTTTTGAAAAATCATTTATTTCTTCGTAAAAATGATGGGATGTCGTACTCATCTTCTGAAACAGCCCCATTATCAACCAAACTAGACTCATCTCCTCCATCAAAAAAAACATTTGAAAAATCAGACTCATTATTTCCAGGTTTTTCAATCACATTAGCAGTATTTGCATCATCAAATGATCGATCATGATCAATAACTTCATCATCTGGTAAGGGAGGTTGGTCTTTTATTTCTGAAATATAGTTATCGTCAAGACCAGTCGCAACAATGGTCACTTTTATTTTATTCTCAAGTTCATCATCAATAACATTACCAACAATGACAGTAGCGTCATTTGCAGTGATACTTTTAACCTCATTCATAACATCAATATATTCTTTCATTTTAAATGAACTGCTTGCTGAAATATTGACAAGAATTCCCTTGGCATTTTTTAATTCAATATTCTCTAGTAAAGGGCTGTTAATTGCTAACTGAGCTGCTTTCACAGCTCTGTTGTCTCCTTCAAACACTCCTGAACCTATGATTGCTGAACCCATTTCAGCCATAACTGTTTTCACATCAGAAAAATCAACATTGATTAATCCAGTGTGATTTATTATGTCGGAAATACCAGAGACTGAGTTATAAAGTACTTCATTTGCTGCTGAAAACGCATTAATAAAGGTAACATCGGCTCCTAGTACATTCATTAATTTTTCGTTAGGAATTACTATCAAAGAGTCCACATAGTTTCTTAGCTCTTTCAAACCTTCTTCAGCAATTTGATTTCTTTTGCCTTCAAAACTAAACGGTTTAGTAACAACAGCAACTGTCAAAATACCTAATTCTTTTGCAATTTCAGCAATCACTGGAGCTGCACCAGTTCCAGTGCCTCCACCCATGCCCGCGGTTATAAAAAGCATATCTGCATCTTTAATTGCATCTTTTAATTTTTCTTTATCTTCAATTGCTGCTTGTTTTCCAGAGTCCGGCCTGGCCCCGGAACCCAAACCTTTTGTGAGATGCAAACCAATTTGCACAATGTTGTTTGCTTGGGATTTTTTTAAAGACTGCAAATCTGTATTCACAGATATAAAATCTACTCCATAAATATTTCTTTCAATCATGTAATCCACAGCATTATTACCACATCCACCAACCCCAACAACCTTGATCAGTGCCTCTTGTTTTTTATTATTAATAACTTCAAACATTATTTAAAAGTTTCCTTGAAACCATAATTTCATTTTTTCAAAAATTTGTACTAAAGAATTACCCTCAATTTTTCTTTTTTTATCATTATCAAAATCCATTTTACCCCTTTTTATAAGTCCAATTCCTGTTGCATATCTCGGATTTTCAATAATTTGTTTTAAACCACTTATTCCCTGTGGATACCCTATTCTAACTGATTGCTTAAAGTTTTTCTCGGCTACATCAGTTATATTATTCATGAGAGAAGAACCTCCTGTTATTACAATGCCAGAAGCAATCTTATTGTTTAATTTAGAACGAATTAATTCATTAGTCACAAGCTCAAAAAGTTCATTTACCCTGGGCTCAATAATCTCAGATAAATCTTTAATTGTTATTTTTTTCGGGGCTCGACCATCAACAAGAGGGACGTCAATCATTTCTTTAGGACTGGCTTTTTCTGAATCACAGCAGCCATAATTAATTTTGATCTCTTCAGCCGATTGTTGTGGAGTTCTGAAAGCAACCGATATATCGTTAGTTATTTGATCTCCAGCTATAGGGATAACGGCGGTATGTTTAACAGATCCATCCTTGTACACAATAATATCTGTCGTGCCACCGCCAATATCAATCAAACATACGCCCAATTCTTTTTCATCGTTAGTTAAAACTGCATCGGCTGATGCCAGGGGCTGAAGAATCAATTCCATTACATCCAAACCAGATCTTTTAATACATTTCACAATATTTTGAGCTGCTGCGATTGCACCAGAAACAATATGGACTTTCACTTCAAGCCTCATACCGCTCATTCCCCGCGGCTCTCTGATGTCATATTGATCATCAATGATATATTCCTGTACTAGTGTATGAAGGACCTGCTGATCGGGGGGGAGTGTAATTGCTTGAGCTGTTTCTATTACCCTTTCTACATCAGAATTATCAACTTCAAGATCACGTATTTTAACCATGCCAGTTGAATTAATGCTTCTAATATGACTTCCTGCAATTCCTGTGTACACCTCTTTAATCTTACAATCAGCCATGAGCTCTGCTTCTTCTAGAGATCTTTGAATGGCTTGCATTGTTGATTCAATATTTACCACCACTCCTTTTTTTAAACCTCGTGATACATGCTGGCCAATACCTAGAATTTGTATTTCTCCATCATTTTTAATTTCGGAAACAATGGTTACTATTTTTGATGTTCCGATATCAAGACCTACAATTAAATTTTTTTCTTCTTTTTGTTTGATCATAATTTATGGTTAATTTTTTTTATTGTATCTGAAGATACAGCAAAACCATCTCTGTATCTAAGATCCACACTAGTTATACGTTTATTCATACTCTTAAGAACAATCTGAAAATTATCAACAAATCTTTTTAAAACCTCAGTGGATTTATCATCATTTAATTTAATTATCATGCCGTCAGAAGTGTTAATTACCCAGTCATCTTTTCTGGTGTATGTAATTTTGTGAATTTTAATAAATTCAGCATGCAAAATTTCATTAAAAATAAAAAATTTAGATGTTATGTAGGGTAATTTCTCTTTTGGACCATATATTATTGGTAAGTAATCCTCATAGGCTGCTCCAAAAAATTCGCCGTCCTCATTTATCAAGCCCTGCATTCCATACCGAGCTATAGGTTGGTGTTGCGTTACTAGTATTGTAATTCTATTTGGCCATTTTCGATATATGTCCACATCCTTTATCCATGGAAGCTTTTTCATCCCCTCCCTTAATTTATGAATATTTAATGAAAAAAAGTTTCCTTCCAGGTAATTATTAGCGACCATTTGAACCTGCTCTCTTTCTAGGTATTTATATTCGCCACTGAGGACAATCTCATCAATAGGGAACCATTTGTCAAATGTGAATGGTGTTGCTAATTTTACAACTAAAATTAGAATGCCAATTAAACAAAGTCTGAAGAGAAACTTATATAGTATTTTTTCCAATGTATTATTCGATCAAATCAACGATGTGCTGAACTGTTTGCTCAAAATTTAATCCTGCATTTCTAGCGGCCAAAGGAAACAAACTATGGTCAGTCATTCCAGGAACAGTATTCACCTCTATCAGATATAAATCAAATTTCTTGTCCATCATGAAATCTACCCTTCCCCAACCGCTACATCCAATTGATGTAAATGCGGATAAAGCAATATTTTCCATTTTTTCTAATACTTCTGGATTTAGATCTGTTGGTTTGGAAAATATAGTTTCATTTGAAACATATTTTGCATTGTAATCATAGAATTCGTTCTTAGGAGTAATCTCTAAAACACCCAGTGATTTATTACCTAAAATTGATACCGTAAATTCTCTACCTTCGATAAATTCTTCGGCTATGACTGTTGGGTCATATTTGGATGCATCAGTAAAAGCTGAAATTAAATCATCCTTATTTTTTACTAAATTAATTCCAAAAGATGAACCTGAAGATGATGGTTTAACAATAAACGGATCACTCAGATGTGTAATTATTTTTTTATAATCTAGATTGGTTTTATTTAGTATGATAAATTTCGGAGTTATTAATGCATGGTCATTCCAAACTAACTTTGAGTAGAACTTGTTCATAGCAAGCATTGATGCTGTTGATGCCGATCCAGTGAAGGGAACTTTTAATAACTCAAGTAAAGATTGTATTTTCCCATCTTCTCCATTTTTACCATGCAGGCAAATAAAAGCGGCATCATAATTAACTAATGAACATAGATCTGTATTTATAGGATCAATTAATGATACTTCATAATTTAAATTTTTTAGGGCTTGGTATACAGCCAATCCACTTTTAATCGAAATATCTCTCTCTTCTGAATCACCCCCACTCAATAATGCAATTTTTTTAATCAACATTTTCTCCAATAATCTTTACTTCTAATTGCAAACGAATTTTTTTTAATTCCTCTACTTTTTCTTGGGCAAGATAAATTAATTGCTCTATATCTTTAGCAGTGGCGTCTCCAATATTTTCAATAAAGTTAGCATGTTTATTAGATATTCTTGCATCTCCAATTTGGTAACCTTTTAATCCAACTTCTTCAATTAATTTAGCAGCAAAATTTTTTTTTGGATTCCTGAATGTTGAGCCAGCAGTTGGCCAATTTAGTGGCTGACTACTCCTTCTTAATTTAAGTAAATCATCAATTTTCTGCTCTTCGTTTTCATCATCATTTTCTTTTGATGGAAAATCAAACCATGCACCAATAAATATTTCATCTTCTTTCTTTTTGACACTTCTATATCCAATTTCGAAAGATTGTTTATCTTTTATATAAATGTCACCTTCATGATTCATAATTTTTACCTTGGAAACAAACTGCCAAATTTCACCACCATAGCAACCGGCATTCATCGCAAGTGCGCCGCCAATAGACCCCGGTATTCCAGCCAAAAATGCACAATTTTTTTTGTTATTTTTTGCTGAGAATCTTGCCAATGATGAGCATGAGATCCCGCATTCTGCAAAGATCAAATGTTGATCTAAGAAAATACTTTTCAATCCTCGAGATAGATTAATTACGGTTCCTTTTATTCCACCATCACGAATAAGCAAATTGGAACCAATACCGATGACTGTAATAGGTTTTTTAACTTTATTTATTGAAAATATTTTTTGTAACGCCGCCTCAGAGCTCACTTCAACATAATGTTCAGCAAGACCGCCTACACGCCATGAATTATATTTTTTCATAGACACATCGCTATAAATTACATCTTTATCCATCGATGTCACCCAAAAGTTGATGTTTTAACCAATTTCCAACCGAACCAGCGCCCATCACTAAAAGAATTTCATCGTCCTTAATCTTATCCTCAATCAATAATCGAGCTTTAGCCATATCATCAAGTATATACTTCTCATTTTTAATATTTTTTATTAATTCGTGGCTGCTTATTCCTTCAATTGCTTGCTCTCCTGCCGCATAAATTTCAAATAAAAATAATCTGTCCACCGTTGCTAAAATTTGAACAAACTGTTCGAACAAATCTTTAGTTCTTGAATATCTGTGAGGTTGAAAAACTAAATTTATTTTTTTTCCAGGGAATCCTTTCTTAATTGAATCCAAGACAGCTTTTATTTCTGTTGGATGATGACCGTAATCATCTATCAAGTTAATATTTTTTTCTCCTAATTTAAATTCTTCATATAAATCAAATCGCCTGGAAACCCCTTTAAATTTTTTTAGAGCTTTACAAATAACTTGAGGTTTTATGTTGAGGGATAAGGCTATGGCAATGGCACCTAATGTATTTAAGATGTAATGCCTGCCAGGCATATCAATTTCAACTGAAAATGATTTAATTTTTTTTGAAATTGAATTTACTCTAAATGAAGATTTATTTTTTTTTATTACAACCCTATCAGGATAATAGTCAGCTTTTTTTGAAAATCCATAAGTAATAATTGGTCTAGCAATTAATTTTTGTATTGATTTGATATTTTTGTCATCAATGCACAAAAAAACTTCATTATAAAAAGGTATTTGGTGGATAAAATCAACAAATGTTTGCTTCAGTCTTTCTTCATCATGACCATATGTTTCCATATGATCATTATCAATATTTGTCACCAACACATTGCTTGGATTTAAATGTAAAAATGATGCGTCCGACTCATCTGCTTCTACAATCATATACTTACTTTTACCAAGTCTTGCGCTTTGTCTGAGCGAATTAATTCTGCCGCCAATCACATAGGTTGGATCTAAACCAGCATCATTCATAATTGTCGCAAGAATGCTTGTGGTCGATGTTTTTCCATGAGTACCAGCAATGGCAATACCCTCTTTAAAACGCATCAACTCTGAAAGCATTTCTGCCCTCGGAATTATGGGAATATTTTGTTTTTTAGCTGCAACTATTTCAGGGTTATTTTTTGGTATCGCTGTCGATGTAACAACCACATCCGCTTTTTGAATATTTTTTTCTTCATGTTTTGAAAAAATTGGAATCCCTCTTTTTCTTAAATGCTCAATTACAGAGGATTGATTGGGATCTGATCCAGAAACAACAAAATTCATATTGTGCATAATTTCAGCGATACCTGACATACCTGAGCCACCGATACCAACAAAATGAATATATTTGATTTTATTTTCCATATTATTTTATTTTATTGTAAATTTCTTCCACAGCATTTTTATGTCTTAAAGACTTCATAGCTTCAGACATTTTCATACATTCATTTAATGAAATTTTATTGAGCATACTCTCTAATTGTGAATCAATCTCGTCTTGTTTGCATATTAGGGCCCCCCCTTTGTCAACACAGTACTCTGCATTCTTTTGCTGATGGTTATCAATTGCAAATGGGAATGGAATAAAAATAGCAGGTAAACCAACTTGTTCTAATTCAGCAACTGTCATTGCACCAGATCTAGCAATAACTAAATCAGCCCATTTATAATATTTTTCAATGTCATCAATAAATTCTATGACATTACTTTTTTTATCATAGAGTTTCTCTAGAGTTGTTTTTTTTCCTTTGCCGCATTGATGAACAACATCGTATTTTTTTAACTTATTTAAAATAATTGGTATTTTTTCATTGATAACCTGAGCGCCTAAACTTCCACCTAAGATCAAAATATTAATTTTATTTTTACCCTGATTAATTGTTTTATTTATATTAGCGATTTTTTTTCTAATAGGATTTCCACATACATTAACGCAT
>JAYQUI010000005.1:25362-30397 GCA_038147655.1 Nitrosomonadales bacterium | reverse complement strand
AATTCACTGGGGAAGTAACTGTTTTTAAATCGTTCTGGGTCACCCCATATTGTTCGGATCATAGATGGCCATGGTTTTTTTATTACCAGCAGCCCACCTTGCCCCCATTCTAGATTTTGACCAGTTTCGTCTACTACATCAATTGCAATTCCTGGAAAAGGAAGTGTGCAAGAGCCTGGAACTAGGGGAGTGCTGCCAGGAAGGGGTGTGATGACATGCCCGCCAGTTTCAGTTTGCCAAAAAGTATCAGCAATTGGACATTTTGAATTGCCTACATTTTCGTAGTACCAGATCCAAGCTTCAGGGTTAATAGGCTCCCCAACTGTTCCCAAAATTCTTAATGAACTTAAGTCAAATGATTTTGGATGAACAGCCTCATCACTTTCAGAGGCTTTTATCAATGCTCTTATGGCAGTTGGCGCTGTATAAAAGATAGTTGCTTTGTATTTTTGTACAATCTCCCAAAAACGACCTGCATTGGGGAAGGTAGGTACTCCTTCAAAGATAATTTGTGTTCCACCCAGTGCTAGTGGACCATACGCCACATAAGTGTGACCGGTAATCCAACCCACGTCCGCGGTACACCAAAAGATGTCGTCATCCTTTAAATCAAAAGTCCATTTGGTTGTGTTGATTGCATGAAGCAGATATCCCCCTGATGAATGTTGAACTCCTTTTGGCTTTCCTGTTGATCCTGAGGTGTACAAAAGAAAGAGCGGATGCTCTGCATTTACCCACACTGGCTCACATTCTTCTTTTTGATTCTCACATAATGCATGCCAATCAATTTCATTTTCTTTTAGAGCTGCTTCTTTACCAGTTCGATTTAAAACAATAACTTTTTCAACCGAATCACAACCACCTAGAAGAATGGCATCATCAACAGCGGTTTTTAGTGGGAGCTCTTTACCCCCTCTATTTTGATAGTCGGCTGTGATGATAAGTTTTGCTCCAGCATCTATAACTCTCTCTTGAATACTTTTTGCAGAGAATCCACCAAAAACAACAGAGTGTGTTAAACCAATTCGTGCACAAGCCTGCATAGCCACAACAGCCTCAATACCCATGGGGAGGTAAATAATGACACGGTCGCCTAAATTTAAGTTTAGGGTTTTTAAGCCGTTCGCGAACTGACAAACTTTTTCATACAGCTCTTGGTAAGTAACTTCAGTTGTTTGACCATCATCTGATTCAAAGATAATTGCTACTTTATCTTTTTTGTTTGGAAGGTGTCGATCGATACAATTATAAGAAACGTTCAATTCACCATCATCAAACCATTTATAAAATGGTGCGTCATCTTCGTTAAGAACTTTGGTAAATGGCTTTTTCCATTCAATTAAATTTTTTGCCAGATTACCCCAATAACCCTCATAGTCAGCTTCTGCCGCATCACAAAGTTGTTGATATTCTTCTAGATTTTTAACATATGCATTTTCACTTAATGTTTTTGGAGGGTTAAAGACCCTATTTTCATGCATCACTGATTCAATCGCCATTCAAACCTCCCTTTTTGAATTTCGTTAGATTAAGTGTGTTGATGTGAATTATAAAATTAAATTACAGTCATTGTTATGAACTATAATACAAGTGTTTTTTTGATTTCCCAAATTTTATTTCTATGAGCTTAAGAGTAAGATTAAATCTATTAATTGCATTAATTATGATCCTTTTTTTAATTGGATTATCAATCACGCTCATGAAATCCTCAAAAAAAGCGATTGAGGAGGGCGTGGAATCATCTCATAGAGTGACTTTGCAATTATTAGATACATTTATCACTAGCTCTGTACAAAATCCAGAGTGGGGATATACACATCAGGTGATTCAACCTTTCCTTGTTGAATTGGGGCATGTTCGCAGCAACATCATCTCGCTCTATGATTTAAATAACCATTTACTGTATCAATCACCAGAGTCGACCTACCGTCAAGAAATTACTCCTCCTTTATGGTTTAAAAATTACATGACTCCACCACAAGAATTAAATGCAAAAATTATTAGATACGGAAGGTTGATTGTGGAATCTGCCCCTGAAGGTGCAATCAGGGAGGCTTGGTATCACACAAGAAGTTTTATGTATATTTCATTGATTGTGTTTCTATTAATGAACATATTTATATACATGTTGTTGGGAAGATGGCTATCATCAATAAATCCATTGTTAAAAGGGATAGAGGATTTTGGCCAAGGCAATTTAAAAACAAGGTTGCCAAAATTTGATGTTCCAGATTTTCAAAAAATCGCCACAAACTTCAACAAGATGGGTCAGTCTTTGGAAAAATTTTTAAATGAAAATAAAACATTAGCGCTGATATCTCAACAAACAGCCGATGCCATAATGATCTTGGATGCAGATCAAAAAATTAATTTTTGGAATCATTCTGCTGAGAACATGTTTGGTTTCAAAAAAAAAGAAGTACTGGGTAAGTCAGTTAAATTGATTGTTCCAAAAAATAAATTGGGCGAACTTAAGTCTAATCTATCCTATACACACAAGAATAGAAAGATTCAAAACCTCGATACAAGACGTGTTACCAAATCTAAGAAAATTATAGACGTCTCTATTTCAATTTCTCCTTTATATGATCCCGATAAAAAAGAAGTGATTGGCGATATTGTTAGCATGAGAGACATATCTGAAAAATTAAAAGCAGAAAGATCAAAGAAAGCTTTAGACCAGAACAGAAAATTGACTGGGATTATTCAGGAAAAAATAGAGGACGAAAGAAGAAGTTTGGCCAGAGAACTTCATGACGAACTCGGTCAGTATGTTTCTGCCATAAAAATTTTCACGCAAAATATTAAAAATCAAGCCAAAGGAAATGATTTGATAGCAACAAGTGCCGAGTCTGTAACATCAGCTGCTAATCAAATATATGATGGCATGCATAATATCATTCGTAAATTAAGGCCTGGCTCATTAGACAATCTTGGATTGGTTGAAACAATCAATGATTTGGTTGGAGTTTGGCAAAAACAATATCCTTTAATGAAGATAACTTTCAAACACAATAAAGTTGAGAATTTATCTGAGGAGATCAGTATCAATATTTATAGAATCATACAAGAGGGCATGAATAATTGTTTAAAACATGCAGATGCTTCTGAAGTTCATATTGATCTGATAGTCGACAAAAGGTATTTAAAGATTTCTTTTAGAGATAATGGCAAGGGGTTTGATACAAAAATTTTGAAATCCTCAAAGCAATTTGGAATTGTTGGTATGAGAGAAAGAATCCAAGGCTTAAATGGAAAATTTGAGTTACAATCAAACGAAGAAGGAACCATAATCACTGGATTAATTCCAATAAAAAAGAAATAGGAATTCTATGTCAAATTTAAATGTGCTTTTAGTCGATGATCATTCTGTAGTTAGGATGGGTTTTAAGATGCTTATCGATAGTGAAAAAGATATGCAGGTAATTGCCGAAGCCGAAACAGGTGAAGATGGCATCATTAAATTTCAAGAAATTAAACCAGATGTAGTAGTGATGGACATCACTATGCCAGGCATTGGAGGCCTTGAAGCAATTGAGAGAATAATTGCAAAAGACAAAAATGCAAAAATACTGGTGCTATCTGCCCATGAAGATTCCGTCCATCCAAAGAGAGTTTTAAGTGCAGGCGCAATAGGTTATTTGACAAAAAGGAGTGCTGCAGAAGAGTTGATTAATGCAATCAGAACTGTAGGAAGTGGGAAAAAATACATCGAATCTTCCGTTGCTCAACAGTTAGCGATTACCCAATTATCTGGAGAAAATGATCCTACTGAAGTGTTATCGGACCGTGAGTTTGAAGTATTCATATCACTGGCTAAAGGAAAAAGTACTAACGAGATTGCCGATACTATGTGTTTAAGTCCGCGTACTGTTGGAACACATCTCTACAACATCAAACAAAAATTAAATGCGAACAACTCAGCAGAAATAGCTCTTATTGCAATCCGGTGTGGATTACTTGAGCCTTAACTTAGTTTTGTTGATAAATATTCCAGCTAAAAAAATCAGTAAGATTCCCATTAAAGTAAGCCAATCGAGATTTTCCTGAAACATCCATACTCCCCATACCACTGAAAAGATTACCGTCATATAAGAATAAGCAGCATTATTTAATGTTTTACCTTCACGATAGGCCCTTGTAATAGCTAATTGGGCAATAGTCGCACTAACCCCTAAGAGCAATAGATAAATTAAATTGATGTCAAAAGAGATCGGACTGATATCCTCTTTTAACATCAAACCGAAAGATAAGATCGATGATATCAGGGTGAAAAAATAAACTGTTCTTAAATCTGGTTCTTTTAGTTGACCTAATTTGGCCACCATAATATAAGCAATTGCTGCACCGAATCCTGATAGAACACCCATTAAACCTGCGAACCAGTTGTGATTAAGAACAGGTTTGAGAATAAATACAATTCCTAAAAAACCAATTGATAGGAGAAATAGCTTAGAGCTGTTAAATTTTTGTTTCATTAAAAATGGAATCAAAAGTCCTAAAAAAATTGGGGATGTGTAATTAAGTGTCATTGATGTGCTTAGGGGGAGTTTTGTAATGGCGTAAAAAAATAACAAAAGGCTAATGAACCCAATAAACGATCTTAAGAAATGAAGCCATGCGTATTTCGTTTTAATTGTAATGTCATTTTTTTTCATCAATACAATAATGATTATTAGACTCACAAACGAACGATAAAAAACTAATTCATATTCATTAAATGAAGAGGAGTTTAATTTAACGCACAAACCCATTACGCTGAATGAAAATGTCGCTAATAACATCCATCGAAAACTTTTATATTTTGAAGGTAATTTTTTCACAGTTAGTAATGAAATCTTTTCAATCTTGACAATGTTGGTAAATAATATAGTCTATTCTTAAAATTTGGAGGAAAATTTTTATGAAAAATCCATTAGATTCAATTCTCGGAACCATTGTCGCAGGCGTTATACTTACTTTTGTATTTGTATATCTCTTGAAAAACTTTTTTTAATTTATATTACTAAATATTAGGAGATTATTATGGAGTATG
>JAYQUI010000005.1:0-25262 GCA_038147655.1 Nitrosomonadales bacterium | reverse complement strand
GAAAAACTTTTTTTAATTTATATTACTAAATATTAGGAGATTATTATGGAGTATGATTATTTCACCGCGATTGTAAGATTTCTGCATGTTATTGTGGGGGTTGCCTGGATAGGCCTACTTTATTATTTCAACTTTGTTCAAGTCCCAGCTTTGAAAAATGCTAATGCTGATGGAACAGCGGCTGGTATTACTAAACATGTTGCCCCTTTAGCGCTTCTTTGGTTTCGTTGGGCTGCATTAGCCACATGGATTGCAGGTGCCGCACTTTTAGGTGGTAACTTTGTTCCTGCTTTCACATTGAGTGGAGGTTATGAGGCTATTGGATTAGGATCATGGTTGGGTACAATCATGTTATTCAATGTTTGGGTTCTTATTTGGCCAAATCAACAGAAAATCCTTGGTTTAAAACCAGCGAGTGATGCGGAAAAAACTGCTGCCAGAAGAATTGCTTTTTTAGCATCTCGAACCAACACTATGTTATCTATTCCGATGTTATTCTTAATGACAAACGGACTATCACATAAAGGCTTAATTGGTTTATAATTTACCTTTAATAACTTTGTAAAAACCGGCGGCATTAGCCGCCGTTTTTTATTCTAGATGGAATCAAAATATTCAATTTTAAAAACTTACGGAAGACTTCCTATTTCTTTTGAAAAAGGCGAGGGTGTCTGGCTGTTTGATAAACAAGGAAATAAATACCTTGATGCCTTAGCAGGTGTTGCTGTTAATACTCTAGGCCATGCCCACCCGTACTTTACATCAGGACTAAAAGATCAACTTGATCAATTCATTCATTTATCTAATTATGTCAATATAGGTGAACAAGAAAAACTGGCGGAAAGACTTGCCACAATGACGGGCATGAGCGCAGTATTTTTCTCCAATTCTGGTTGTGAGGCGAATGAAGCTGCTATCAAGTTTGCAAGACTATTTGCCAATTCAAAAAAAGTTACAGATCCACAAATTATTGTGATGGAAAATTCTTTCCATGGCAGAACCATGGCAACTTTATCTGCCACTGGAAGTAGAAAAGTTCAAGCTGGCTTTGAGCCACTTTTAAAAGGGTTTATCCGAGTTCCCTTTGATGATTTAGATTCTATAAGAAAAATTGCTGATCAAAATAAAAATGTTGTTGCTATTTTAGTTGAGCCTATTCAGGGTGAGGGAGGGATAAGGCTCCCAAAAAATCTATCATCTTATTTAAATGATTTAAGAAAAATATGTGATCAAAATGAATGGCTTCTTATGTTGGACGAAGTTCAGACCGGCGTGGGTCGAACTGGACGATTGTATGCTTTTCAGTATTCAGATATTAAGCCTGATGTTCTTACTAGCGCAAAAGGTCTTGGTTCTGGGGTTCCTATTGGCGCAACTTTGGTTAATAAAAAGATAACAAATATCATTAAACCTGGACAGCACGGCTCAACATTTGGCGGTAATCCTTTAGCATGTCGAGCAGGTAATTTAACTCTTGATGTTTTGGATCAAGAAAAGCTTTATTTAAATGCAACAATTCAAGGCTCAAAAATTGCTCATGCTGTGAGAGAGCAAACAAAATCTTTAGATTTTGTAATTGACGTGAGGCAGCAAGGCTTAATGATTGGCATTGAGCTTGGTCATGATTGCACAGAGCTGATGACGCTTGCTTTAAAATATAATTTACTGATCAGCGTGACGTCTGGAAATGTCATAAGAGTAGTACCCCCTTTAGTTATCAATGATGATGAGTCAGAATTTTTGGTATCAAATTTAATATTGATGCTAAAGGATTATCTGAAAGAAAATAAAGTATGACGATAAAACACTTTTTACAATTTAATGACCTTACTAAAGACGAAATATATTACTTATTCGATCGAGCAAAATGGTTAAAAAAACAATTTAAAGAGTATCAAAAACACTGGCCGCTTGAAGATAGAACTCTGGTAATGATTTTTGAAAAAGCTAGTACTAGAACAAGATTATCTTTTGAGTCAGGGATGCATCAACTTGGCGGTGCAGCTATTTACTTAAATACAAAAGATTCTCAGCTAGGAAGGGGGGAGCCTGTTGAGGATGCAGCTCAAGTTATTTCCAGAATGAGTGATGTCGTCATGATTAGGACTTTTGAGCAGGAAATTATTGAAAGGTTTGCTCAGAACTCTAGGGTTCCTGTAATCAATGGTCTGACGAACGAGTACCATCCTTGTCAAATTTTGGCGGATATATTTACTTTTATTGAGCATAGAGGCTCAATTGAGGGAAAAACAGTCGCCTGGATTGGGGATTCTAATAATGTCTGCAATACCTGGTTACAAGCTGCAGAGTTATTAGATTTTAATATGCATGTTTCAACTCCAAAAGGATATGAGGTTGAGGTTGAGAGAGCAGGCTTATACGATGATTCTCATTTTGAACAATTTGAAAATCCTATGGATGCAGCTAAAGATGCTCATCTTGTGACTACAGATGTATGGACAAGTATGGGGTACGAGTCAGAGCAGTCAGAAAGAAAATCAGTTTTTGCAGATTGGCAAGTTGATCAAGAAATGATGGATGTTTCAGCAAAAGATTCTTTATTCATGCATTGTTTGCCGGCGCACAGAGGAGAGGAGGTTACATCTGATGTTATTGATGGACCTAAGTCTGTGGTTTGGGATGAGGCAGAAAATCGTTTGCATGTTCAAAAAGCTTTACTAGAATATCTTCTTATTGGGAAAGTTTAATTTTATGAAATCAATTAAAAAAATTGTTTTGGCATACTCAGGTGGATTAGATACCTCTGTAATTTTGAAATGGCTACAAGAAAAATATGATTGTGAAGTGGTTACCTTTACAGCCGATATTGGTCAGGGTGAAGAGATTGAGCCAGCCAGAGAAAAAGCAAAACAAGCTGGAATTAAAGAAATTTATATTGAAAATCTTGAGGAAGATTTTGCAAAAAACTATATTTTCCCAATGTTTAGAGCCAATGCTATTTATGAGGGTGAATATTTACTTGGAACATCAATAGCTCGACCTCTGATTGCAAAAAGACTAATTGAGATAGCTGCTGAAACAGGAGCTGATGCAATAGCTCATGGAGCTACCGGCAAGGGTAATGATCAGGTTAGATTTGAATTGAATGCCTATGCATTAAATCCTGATATTAAAGTGATCGCTCCATGGAGAGAGTGGGATCTTTTAAGTCGTGAAAAATTATTAAGTTTTGCTGAAAAACATGGTATTCCTGTAGAGATGAAGCATAAAAATGGAGGAAGCCCATATAGCATGGATGCTAATCTTCTTCACATTTCTTATGAAGGTAGACATCTAGAAAATCCTAGCAATCCACCAGAAGACTCGATGTGGAGATGGACTAAGTCGCCTGAAGCGGCAAATGATGAACCAGAATCATTATCAATTTCTTTTGAGAATGGAGACCCTGTAGCCATCAATAATGAAACCATGAAACCTCATGAAGTGTTTCATTATCTAAATCAGGTGGGCTCAAGAAATGGAATTGGTCGACTAGATTTAGTTGAAAACAGATTTGTTGGCATGAAATCCAGAGGATGTTATGAAACTCCTGGTGGAACCATTCTATTAAAAGCTCATCGAGCCATTGAATCCATTACACTTGATCGTGAAGTGGCTCACTTAAAAGACGAATTAATGCCGAGGTATGCGAAGTTAATATATAACGGATTTTGGTTTGCTCCTGAAAGAGAAGCATTGCAGACCCTGATTGATCATACCCAAAAAAATGTTACCGGTGAGGTTATTTTAGTTTGCTACAAGGGATCTGTTCAGGTTGTTGGTCGAAGTAGTCCTCACAGTCTATTTGACGAAAATATCGCCACATTTGAAGATGATGGAGGATCCTATAATCAATATGATGCGGAAGGTTTTATTAAGCTGAACGCATTAAGACTTAAAACTTTAGGTAGAAATAAGAAGGATTAAATTATGCCCAGTTTCGATATAAGCTCTTCTGCAGATAAGGTGAATTTAGCAAATGCGGTTGATGTTGTTAGAAGGCAAATACAAAATCGCTATGACTTTAAAGGCACATCTGCAAGTATTGAATTTAACGAGAAGGATTTAATTATCACTTTATTTGGAGATAATGATTTTCAGATTAATCAAATTAAAGATATTTTATTTCCATCACTCGAAAAAAAAGAACCTGACTCAACTAAAAGATTGATGGATAAAAATCTTGAGAGTATTTCAGGAAACAATGTGAAACTTGATGTCGAAGTGTCGGATGGCATTGATCAAGAACTTGGTAAAAAAATTATCAAATTATTAAAGGACAGTAAATTAAAGGTCCAGGCCTCAATCCAGGGCGATACGGTTAGAGTCACTGGTGCAAAGAGAGATATTTTGCAGGAGTCGATTGCGTTGGTAAAAGCAAATGTGTCTGACTACCCTCTAAATTTTGGTAATTTTAGGGATTAGTTTATGGCAAAGACTCTATATGAGAAAATTTTTGATAAACATGTTGTTCTGGCTCAGGATGACACCTATCTCATATACATCGATCGTCATTTAATTCATGAGGTGACTAGCCCGCAAGCATTCGAGGGTTTAAAAATCCATGATCGCCCATTGTGGCGTAAAGAATCTATCGTGGCTGTTCCTGATCACAATGTGCCAACAACAGATCGGGATAAGGGAATCCAGGACCCTATTTCAAAAATCCAAGTGGAGACTCTCGACCAGAACTGTAAAGATCATAACTTGCTTCAGTTTGATATGTCCGATGTGAGACAGGGTATTGTTCATGTGATTGGACCTGAGCAAGGTTTGACTCTTCCAGGTATGACGATCGTTTGCGGCGATTCTCATACAAGCACTCATGGAGCTTTTGGAGCCTTAGCAATGGGTATTGGCACCTCGGAAGTTGAGCATGTCATGGCCACACAATGCTTAATTCAAAAAAAGCTTAAAACAATGAAAATTGACGTTCAGGGTAAAACTCATCCTCTTGTTTCAGCAAAAGATATTGCTTTATTTGTTATCGGGCAAATTGGAACTGCTGGTGGCACCGGTTATGCTATTGAATTTTGTGGAGATGCTATTCAGAAGTTATCGATGGAAGGAAGAATGACGCTGTGCAATATGGCAATTGAAGCCGGGGCTCGTTCGGGGATGGTTGCTGTTGATGATACTACAATTAACTATTTAAAAAATAAGCCCTTTGCTCCAACAAATGGAATGTGGGATCTGGCAGAAAAAGAATGGAGAACTCTTCACTCTGATTCAGACGCAGTTTTTGACAAAGTAGTTGAAATTGATGCGACCATGATAGAGCCTCAGGTGAGCTGGGGAACATCTCCTGAAATGGTGAAGGGAATTTCCGAATCTATTCCTAAAAAAAGCAATTTAACATCCGACAAGCATCTTGATTTCCAAAGGGCTCTTGAATACATGGGTCTCAATGAAAATACTCCAATCAATGAGATATCTGTGGATAAAGTTTTTATTGGCTCATGCACAAACTCAAGAATAGAGGATTTAAGAGAGGCAGCGCGGTATTTGAAAGGTAAAAAAATTAATCCGAGTATTAAGTTAGCAATGGCTGTTCCTGGGTCGGGCATTGTAAAAAAACAAGCGGAGTCCGAAGGGTTAGATAAAATTTTTATGGAATCAGGTTTTCAATGGAGAGATCCAGGTTGCTCAATGTGTCTTGCAATGAATGCAGACCGTCTTGAAAGTGGTGAGAGATGCGCGTCAACGTCAAATCGTAACTTTGAAGGAAGGCAGGGGCAGGGTGGAAGAACTCATTTAGTCAGTCCTGCGATGGCTGCAGCAGCAGCAGTTCATGGCCATTTTGTTGACATAAGAAATGAGGAAATCATTGGATAAGTTTGAACATATCATTAGTAAAGTTATTCCTCTTGATCGATCTAATGTTGATACTGACGCGATCATTCCCAAGCAATTTTTAAAGTCAATTAAAAGAACTGGTTTCGGACCAAATTTGTTTGATGAATGGCGATACCTAGATCATGGTGAGCCTGGTATGGATAATTCTAAAAGATTGATCAACCCTGATTTTGTTTTAAATAAACCACAATTTAAAGAAAGCAAGATTCTATTGGTTAGAGAAAATTTTGGGTGCGGGTCTAGCCGTGAACATGCGCCATGGGCATTATTAGATTTTGGTATTAAGGTTATTATCGCAGAAAGTTTTGCTGACATTTTTTACAACAACTGTTTTAAAAATGGTATTTTACCAATCACTTTACAAAAGCATGAAATTGAAGAGTTATTTTCTGAAACTGAGACCAAAACTCTTGAAATTGAAGTTAATTTAGAAAAACAATTTGTTAAATCTTCAAAATTATATTCCTTTGAAATCGATGAATTTAAAAAGAGCTCATTGTTGAATGGCTTAGATGAGATTGGATTAACTCTTGAGAATAAAAGTGTAATAGCAAATTTTGAGAAAAGTTATTTTTCAAATTATCCGTGGCTTAAGCAGGAATAAAAATGAACATATTAACCCTACCCGGTGATGGTATCGGCCCAGAAATAACAAAACAAGCTGTAAAGATAATCAAGGCATTGTCCCCTAATTTTAATCTTGATGAGGCACCCATTGGAGGTGCTGGTTATGATGCAGATGGAGATCCATTGCCACAAACTACCCTCCAAAAAGCCAAAGGCGCAGATGCGATTCTGATGGGTTCAGTTGGAGATTGGAAGTACGATCAATTATCAAGAGAGTTGAGACCAGAGAGGGGATTATTGCGAATAAGGTCGGAGCTTAATTTATTCGCCAATTTAAGACCTGCTATGTTGTTTGATCAGTTAGTGGATGCGTCCTCACTTAAACCTAATATTGTTTCTGGCTTAGATATCTTAATAGTACGTGAATTAACTGGGGACATTTATTTTGGCCAGCCAAGGGGAATTCATAAGCTTGAAAACGGAGAACGTGAGGGTTTTAATACCATGCGTTATTCAGAGAGTGAGATCCGCAGGATAGGAAATGTTGCCTTTCAACTTGCTCAATTAAGAAATAAAAAATTATGTTCTGTAGATAAAGCCAATGTTCTTGAGGCAACAGAACTTTGGCGAGAAGTGATGGTAGATTTATCAGCAAATTATCCAGATGTATCTTTGTCGCATATGTATGTAGATAACGCGGCAATGCAATTAGTTAGGGCACCAAAACAATTTGACGTAATGGTTACAGGAAATATTTTTGGAGATATTTTATCTGATGAGGCATCCATGCTGACAGGTTCTATTGGCATGCTTCCTTCTGCATCCTTAGATATTAACAACAAAGGCTTATATGAGCCAAGTCATGGTTCGGCTCCAGATATAGCTGGTCAAGACATTGCAAACCCAATTGCCACGATTTTATCAGCAGCTATGATGTATAAATACACTTTTAAACAACCTAATGAAGCGATTAAGATCGAAGAGGCGGTTGAAAAAACACTGCAACAGGGCTATCGAACTGCTGACATAATGGATGACAACTCTATGAAAATTGGATGCGAAGAGATGGGTGACCGTATTTTAGGAAATTTATAAATGAATAAGTTAAAAGTTGGTTTTGTTGGCTGGAGAGGCATGGTTGGATCAGTTCTAATTCAGCGAATGCTCGAGGAAAATGATTTTAAAAATTACACCTCTTTTCTCTTTTCAACTTCACAAGCTGGCGAAAAATGTCCTTTTGATTTTGCAGAATCAGAATATCTTATTGATGCTAATAATCTTGAGGAGCTTTCGAATATGGATGTCATCCTCACATGTCAAGGAAGCCAATTTACGATAGATGTATACGACAAGTTAAAAAATAAGAACTGGGACGGGCACTGGATCGATGCAGCATCACATCTCAGAATGGAAAAAAATGCAGTTATTGTACTAGATCCAATTAACTCAAATTTGATCGATAAATCCTACTCAGATGGTGTCAAGACATGGGTTGGTGGAAATTGTACCGTTTCGCTTATGCTGCTTGCAATACATGGATTAATTAAAGAAAACTTAGTTGAGTGGGTCTCATCCATGACCTATCAGGCAGCGAGTGGTGCTGGGGCAAATAACATGAGAGAGCTCTTGTCTCAAATGGGTTATTTATTTAACTCAGTGTCTGATATGTTGGAGAATCGACAAGGATCAATTCTTGATATAGATCATAAAATAACTAGTGCAATGTTAGATAAAAATATGCCAATAAATAATTTTGGGGTTCCTCTTGCTGGTAGTGTAATTCCATGGATTGACTCAGATCTTAAAAATGGCAGCAGCAAGGAAGAGTGGAAAGGACAAAATGAGACCTTGAAAATTCTGGAATCACAATACGCACCAGTCAAGGTTGATGGATTATGTGTTCGAATTGGTACCATGAGATGTCATAGCCAAGCGTTAACGATCAAAATGAAGGAAAATTTATCAATTGAGCAGATTAATGAAAAAATTTCTGCAGGAAACCAGTGGGTAAAATTGATTACTAATGAACGAGATGCGACCATAAATCATTTATCTCCAACCAATGCATCTGGTAAGTTAGATATTTTAGTAGGTCGAATAAAAAAACTTAACCTTGATAGCAATATGATCTCTCTATTTACCATTGGGGATCAATTATTATGGGGAGCGGCTGAACCATTAAGACGAATCTTGAGTATAATATCCAACAAATGAACAGATTAATTAAATTATTTCTTTTTGCTACTGCATTTACATTTATTTTTTCAGCTCAAGCGTTGCAGCTAGGAAAAATCTCGATCAACTCGAAACAAGAACAACCTCTGAATGCTGATATTGAGGTCATTCTTACAAAAGCTGATGATGTGACTGAGTTAGTGCCGAGCATTGCCTCAAAAGAAGACTTTGAATCCCAGGGTATTGAAAGACTTCCTGTCCATGCACACATTAATGCTAATTTTGTAAAAAACTCTGAGGGGAAGATTTACTTAAAATTAAAAAGTGATAAGCCGGTTAAAGATCCTTTCCTAGATTTGTTAATCCAGATTGATTCACCTAAGGGTAGAAATTATCGTGAATACACAGTGCTTCTTGATCCACCAGAACCGATGGATAAGATGATAAATGAAACCCTTGAAAAAGATACTGCAAAGAAAGATAACAATAAACTTCCTGCAAAAGATTTGGCTGAAGGAAAAAAACGTGAAATTGATTCAGAAAAAAATTCCAAAGAAAATCAAGACTTAATTGAGACACAAAAAGAAGAGGTAGTAGTAGAAGAGCAAAAAACTGCAAAAAAAGAGCAGCCTAAGGAGGAAGTTAAAAACACCAAAGAAGAAGCCATTGATGATCAAGACACCGATGAGCAAAAAACAGTCAAATCTGTACCAGGTAAAACTTTGTACCAAATTGCTCGTGAAAATAGTCTATCAGGAGTTACCTTAGAACAAATGGTAGTTGGTATTTATCAAAATAACAAAAAAGCATTTGCTGAAGGAAATATTAATGGGTTGAATAAAAATCAGATTCTAACAGTACCTAATAAATCATATTTTTCAGACTTAAGTCATTTGGAAGCAAGAAAGATTTTGAAATCTCAAAATGATGACTGGAAAAAGCTGACAAAACCAAAAGCGAGTGAGAATAAATCTACAAAAAAACCAGAAAATAATAAAGAAAAAGAAAAGATTGAGAAGTTAGAGCTTAAGCTTGCTGAGGCGGAACAGAAATTAAAAGAACTGGTGGAGGGAAAGAAAAATAATTTAACACCTGATGCTGAAAATAAAAATAAACCTTCGAAGGTAAACTCTGTACAAAAAGAAGTGATAGATATCAAAGGAGACGATTTCGAAATCGAGGAGATTGTCTTAGATGAGGATGCCAAAGAAGCTAGCGATGATGTGTTCACATCCTCCATATCTGCTGATTCAGAAATTAATCAGGTTGTATTAAAAGACGATGTAAAAAATGAAAAAAATAACTTAATGATCGTATTGGTCCTTCTATTCCTAATAACTGTAGTGGCAGGAATTATTTTCTTCATCTCCAAAAAGAAGAAAAACGAAAAACCAATATTTTCATCTGAGATTAATGCCAATCAACAAACTGAACCAGATGTTATTGATAACCTGTCTCGTGAGGATAAAAACTCATTTTAATAAGTGACTGAGCTTCTCAAATTATTAGCTACCCTTATATCACTGAAGTTTATATATTACTTATCATTAACTCTTAATTTTTACCTCCTTCTTTTTTTAATATTGGTTTGTTTTATTATTAAGTACAACCCATTTATTTTTTTCTTAAAAATAAAATATTTCCTTGTGAGCATCTTTATTATCTTTCCTCTATCAGTCCCGGGGGAAATAGTGACTCAGTTTTATAATTTTTCGGTCACGTACGATGGATTTTATGCTGGACTAAAACAATCATTGCTCTTAATGAACATCTTTTTAGTTGCAAAAATTTATTTAATAAAAACTCAAGAAATAGAGGTGGTAAATTCAATCATGTATTTTATCTTCCCATTTAAATATTTAGGTTTGAACGTTAATAAATTGTATAAGATAATAATCTTAACTTTTAGTTATTTCAGATTGTTTTCTCGTAAAAAATTTAATTATAAAAGTCCTGTAAATTCTTTTAAAAATTTTTTATTTTCTCAAGAAAATTTGAAAGTCAGGATAGATACATTTGAACTGAATCATTATGGCTATTTTTTTGTTTTTTGTTATTTATTAGTTTTATTTATCGCATGAGAATTGCTGCAATCGTCGAATACTTAGGAACCAATTATGCTGGTTTTCAAATTCAGCCCAATCAGAACACCATACAATTGTGCATACAAAATGCTTTATCAAAGATTGCTAACCATGATGTCAAGATTGAAGCATCAGGGAGAACGGATGCTGGCGTTCATGCACTTGGTCAAGTATTTCATTTTGATACAGAATCAGAAAGGTCTTTAAGTTCCTGGAAAAAGGGAGCTAATTCTTTTTTGCCTAATGATATATCTATTAAATGGGTCTCAGAAGTTGATGAAAATTTTCATGCGCGGTTTAACGTCATGGAGAGAGAGTATCAGTACCTACTTCACCATAATGAAACACCTTCAGCCATTTGGCATCAAAAGGCAGGGCATTATGGCTATGAAATAAACTTTAAACTACTTGATAAAGTATTAAGAGAATTTATTGGTGAACATGACTTTAGTAGTTTCAGATCCAGTGAGTGTCAATCCAAAAAGCCAGAAAGAATTATGCATGGTGCGTGCTATCAAAAAAAAGGAAATTTTATTCTTTTTAAATTCACTGCTGATGGTTTTCTTCATCATCAAATTAGAAATATTATGAGTGTCATTCTAGATATCGTTTCAGGAAAAAAGCCATTGGATTATGTACAATATCTATTTGAGGTAAAGGATAGAACTAAGGCATCGAATACATTTTCACCAAATGGTCTTTACCTTACCAACATTAAGTATGAAAAGAAATTCAAGATAGTTGATTTAAAAAATACAATCATTATATGAATAACGTAAAAGTAAAAATATGTGGTATCACCAATTGCGATGATGCAATAAATGCTAGCAATGCAGGCGCAGATGCAATTGGTTATGTTTTTTATAAAGACAGCCCAAGATTTTGCTCGATTGAACAGGCAATCCAAATTAATCGAACACTTCCTCCTTTCATTACAAAAGTTGGATTGTTTGTGAATCCTGAAGCCGAATTTGTTCGTTCAGTAATTTCTGAAAATGTTATAGATATCATTCAATTTCACGGATCTGAAACCCCTGAGTTTTGTTCTTCATTTAAGTTTCCTTTTATTAAAGTTATTTCTGTCAAAAAAGATATAAATATTGAAAAAATATGCGATGATTTTGTTGACGCATTAGCAATTCTGCTTGATACTTTTGATACAGATCACTTTGGCGGTACAGGTAAGTCTTTTGATTGGTCCCTAATTCCAAGAAATTTAAAAAAACCAATTATAATTGCAGGGGGGTTGACGCCTGATAATGTATCAACTCTCATAAAAGAATACCAACCTTACGCGGTTGATGTTAGTGGCGGGGTAGAAAGTGAAACAAAAGGTAAAAAAAGCGAAGAGCTTATGAAACAATTTATTAAGGCTGTGAAAAATGGATAATTATAATTTCCCTGATCAAAATGGACACTTCGGCCCCTATGGAGGTACGTTTGTAGCTGAGACATTAATTGAGGCACTTGATGAACTCAAAGAAATGTATAACCAGTTTAAGGACGATAAAGAGTTCTTAAATGAATTTCATCACGACTTAAAACATTTTGTTGGCAGACCGAGCCCAATTTATTTTGCTGAGAGATTAACTCATAAAATAGGCGGTGCAAAAATTTACTTCAAAAGAGAAGACCTTAACCACACAGGTGCTCACAAAGTGAACAATACTGTTGGACAGGCTTTGTTAGCAAAAAAAATGGGTAAACCCAGGGTTATTGCTGAAACTGGAGCAGGTCAACATGGGGTGGCTACAGCCACTATTGCAGCTCGCCTTGGTCTTGAGTGCGTAGTATATATGGGCGCTGAAGACGTTAAAAGACAAAGCCCGAATGTATATAGAATGAAATTATTGGGAGCTAAAGTAGTACCTGTCGAGAGTGGATCGAAAACTCTTAAAGATGCGCTTAATGAAGCACTTAGAGACTGGGTAACAAATGTCAGCAATACTTTTTATATCATAGGTACAGTAGCTGGCCCTCATCCATATCCAATGATGGTCAGAGACTTCAATTCTGTTGTTGGAAAAGAGGCTATTGGGCAAATGGATGAATTAGAGGGTAAACAGCCTGACGCAGTTATTGCATGCGTTGGTGGCGGTTCAAATGCTATGGGTATTTTTTATCCATACATTCCGTATAAAGAAACTAGATTAATTGGTGTTGAGGCAGCCGGACATGGAATTGAGACAGGTAAACATGCTGCTCCATTAACTGCAAATAGTCCAGTAGGAGTCCTTCATGGAAACAGAACTTACATGATGCAAAATGAAGAGGGACAAATTATAGAGACACATTCTGTATCAGCAGGTTTAGATTATCCGGGTGTTGGTCCAGAGCATTCATGGCTAAAAGATACTGGCAGAGCTGAGTATGTGGCCGTGAATGATGATGAAGCTCTGGCAGCCTTCCATAATCTTTGTAAAACAGAGGGTATTATCCCTGCACTCGAGACAAGCCATGCTATTGCTTATGCAGAAAAATTGGCCAAAGAGCTTCCTAAAGACAAAACTATTTTAGTCAACCTTTCTGGAAGAGGCGATAAAGACATCAATACAGTTGCTAACATTGCTGGTATAAAAATTTAGAATCATGAGTAGAATTTCAAAAACATTTTCATTATTAAAGTCAAATAATAAAAAAGCACTAATTCCTTTTATCACTGCTGGTGATCCATCTGTCGAAATGACAAAAAAAATTCTTCATCAGCTGGTAGAGTCAGGTGCAGATATGATTGAGTTAGGCATTCCATTTTCGGATCCAATGGCTGATGGACCTGTGATTCAAAGAGCAAGCGAAAGGGCTCTCGCAAACAATGTTGGAATAAGAAAAACATTTGAAATTGCTAAAGAATTTAGAAATACTGATCAAGATACCCCTCTTATCTTAATGGGTTATGCCAATCCTATTGAGGCTATTGGGTTTGATGAATTTTTAAGATTATGTAAAGAGGCTGATGTAGATGGAATTATTACAGTCGATTATCCTCCGGAAGAGTCAAAAGAGTATGTTGACAAGCTTAAAGAAAATGACATTGATACCATATTTTTGTTAGCACCAACGACTGAGAAAGAAAGAATTCAACAAATCATAAAACAAGCTACTGGTTTTTTATATTATGTTTCTTTAAAGGGGGTAACTGGGGCGCAAAATATCGATATCGATCAAGTGAAACATCGTGTAGCTGAAATTAAGTCATTGACGGATTTACCTGTTGGTGTTGGTTTCGGGGTAAGGGATCCAGAAACAGCAAAAGCTGTTGCCAGTTTTTCTGACGCTATTGTCATTGGCAGCAGGATTATTCAAGAAATTGAAAAATCGAATGAAAATAATATGTTGGAAAATATTTCAAAGATTATTAAATCTATTCGCGAGGTTATTTAAATGAGTTGGTTAAAAAACGTCATTCCTCCTAAAATTAAAAGAATTGTTGGCGCGGAAAAAAAGAGAGTACCAGATGGAGTGTGGCAGAAGTGCAATTCATGCCAAACAACACTTTATAATAGTGATTTAGAAAAAAACCTTCATGTTTGTCCAAAATGTGATCACCATCATAGACTACCTGCTAGAGAGAGATTAAAGCTACTTTTTGATTCCATAGGTCAGCGTGAAATTTTTACAGATATCTTACCGAAAGACCCACTTCAGTTTGTCGATTCAAAACCCTATGATGAAAAACTTAAGGAGGCTCAAGAAAAACATAAAACAGGAGATGCATTAATAGTAATTAATGGAAAAATTGAGTCTTTGAACATAACAGCAGCTGCATTTGAATTTTCTTTCATGGGAGGCTCAATGGGTTCTGTGGTTGGTGAGAAATTTGTGCGAGCCATTGATTATGCTATTGAAAATAAGACCCCATTTATATGTTTTTCCGCCAGCGGTGGGGCAAGGATGCAAGAGGGTCTTTTTTCTTTAATGCAAATGGCTAAAACTAGCGCTGCATTGACTAAGTTAAGTAAAGAGAAAATTCCATTTATCTCAATTTTAACTGACCCAACCATGGGTGGGGTATCTGCAAGCTTTGCAATGTTAGGTGACATTATTATTGCTGAACCTAATGCCTTAATTGGTTTTGCTGGCCCACGAGTTATTGAGCAGACTGTAAGAGAAAAATTGCCAACTGGATTTCAGAGAGCGGAATTTTTGTTAGAACATGGCGCAATTGATTTTATTGTTGATCGAAGAGAGATGAGAAAATCACTTGTTAACATAATCACCAAACTACATAAATAATTCTTGAAAGAAAAATTAAATCTCCTTCTCAAAAGTTTGGAGACTCGTCATAGTAATCCAATTGATTTATCACTAAAAAGAGTTAAAGAATTTAAACAAAAACTCTCCCTAAAACCTAAATTTAAAATCATCACAGTTGCTGGAACAAATGGAAAAGGCAGTGTATGTTTTTATATTAACCAAATTTTAAAACATACTAACTATAAAATTGGTCTATATACCTCACCTCATTTTTTTGATTTTAATGAAAGAATTGTAATCAATAATGAAAAGTGTTCCGAATCTGAAATTCTAAAATCATTGGAATATATTTTAGGTTTTGAAAATAGCGATACCCTTACTTTTTTTGAGATCACCACATTAGCGGCGATATTAATATTTGAGAATCACGATATTGATATTGCTATTCTAGAAGTGGGCTTAGGTGGAAGACTTGATGCGGTTAATGCTTTTGAACCTGATATTTCTGTAATCACTTCAATTGGATTGGATCATACTGAATTTTTAGGCGATACATTAGAGAAAATAGCAGTTGAAAAATCAGGTGTAATGAGGGCAGCTAAACCTTGTGTTATAGGGGAAGAAAATTGCATTGATATTTTAAAAAAACAAGCTTCAGATATTAATTCAATCCCTTATTTTTTTAATAAAGACTTTGATAGTAGCGTTATCCCATTCGATAAAAGCAATTTAACTGATGTCCAACAAAAGAATTTTTCGTGCGCAATTTTTTCCCTCCAACAGCTTGGATTAAACGAGTTTACCTTATATTTAAAAGAGGAATTGTTGCAGCAGAATTTTTTTGGACGGTTCAATAGAATTTCTACAACACCTGAAGTTATAATCGATGTTGCACATAACCTTGATAGTGTACAAAATTTAGTTCAGTCACTTATAAAGCTAGGTAATAAAAAAACCTATTTTGTATTTTCAATACTAAAAGATAAAGATTTATCATTAATTATTCAATTATTTGAAAAATTTCCTTATCAGTCCGAATGGTTGGTTTCAGAATTGAATAATCCAAGAGCACAAAAATTATCTTTTATTAAACAAAACATTGAGAAAAATAATTTTAATTTTGAATCTTCAGATTCTATTAAAAAAGCTTATGAATTAGCATTAAATAAGGCTGCAAATAATGATAGAATTGTCGTGTTCGGAAGTTTTTATGTAATCAGTGAGATTTTTGAGGGTAATTATGCCTAGTAATGAAGATCCTTTCTCAGAAGCGATTCAGCTTAAAAAAGCAAAAAAAAGATTGATAGGCGCCTTAATAATACTGATTGGTTTACTTATCTTATCGTATTTTTTTCTTGAAGACCGCTCATTAATTCATAACCAAAACATCAAGATATCGTTTATTGATGAAAGTGATAGTTCCATCAATAACAGTATTGATCAGTCATCAGAAAATTTTGAAGTGGATAGTTTTTTTATTCAAGTTGGTATTTTTTCAGATAAAGAAAAAACTTTAAATCTTTTATCATCCATACAATCTTTTGGCATCGATTGCAACCTGGAGACTGTTGAATTAGATGGAAAAAAAATGTTTCGGGTTAAAACAGGGATTTTTGAGTCTTACACTGAGGCAGAAGGTGCACTTGAAATTTTAAAATCTAATAAATTTAGCGGGATTATAAAAAAATATAATTCATGAGCCCATTTGATTATTTTATCTTAACGGTTTTAATCGTATCCTCAATTTATGGTGTGTACCGTGGATTAATTAAAGAGATCTTATCTCTTATTGGTTTAGTGCTATCTTTTTACTTGGCATCTAATTTTGATAACTTGCTTGCCAACCTTGTTCCAATAGAAAATAAGTCTGATTTTTTAATTATCTCGGCTTTTATTTTAATATTTGTTTCTACTTTAATATTAACTTCATTATTAATAAAAATAATTAGTAAAGTTCTAAAGTTTGCCGGTCTTTCCATTTTGAATAGATTTTTTGGTTTTATCTTTGGTATGGCAAGAGGTTTGGTGGTAGTTTTAGTAATCCTTTATTTAAATCAACTTATTCCTTTTATAAATTTAATAGACCCTTCAGAGTCCACGCTCATCCCTTTCTTAGATCCTATTTTTTCAATTGTTTTGGAGTATTTACCAAATTATCAGTCTACCCATGTAGAATATGACTATGCAATCATAACGGAGGAGCTCATCTAATGTGTGGAGTCATTGGAATTGTTTCTAATAACCCTGTCAATCAGATGCTATATGATGGACTTTTAGTATTGCAGCATAGAGGTCAAGATGCCGCCGGAATTGTTACCACAGACGGCAATAGATTTTACATGCATAAAAATAATGGCCTTGTAAAAGACGTATTTCAAACCCGTCATATGAGAAATTTGATTGGAAATGCAGGAATAGCTCATGTTAGGTATCCGACGGCTGGATCTTCTTCTGCAGCTGAAGCTCAACCATTCTATGTAAACTCACCCTACGGCATTGTTCTTGGTCATAATGGTAATTTAACTAACTCTAGCAAGCTAAAACAAGATATGTTTAAACAAGATTTAAGACATATCAATACCAACTCTGACTCTGAGGTTCTTATAAACGTATTGGCTCATGAGCTTGTTGATTCATCTATAAAAAGTGTACTAACAACGGATATGATATTTGATGCTGTAAGCTCTCTATATAGCAGATGTAGTGGCGCTTTTGCAGTGGTATCTATGATTGCTAACTTTGGCTTACTTGCTTTTAGAGATCCCCATGGAATTAGACCTTTGGTTATCGGTAAAAGAGAAATGGGCGATGGCCCAGAATACATTGTTGCTTCAGAGAGTGTGGCTTTAGATGTATTAGGTTTTGAGTTATTGAGAGACGTAGAACCGGGAGAAGCAATATTTATTGATCTAAATGGAAACTTTTATTCAAAAAAATGTGTGAGTGATAATAAAGTTAGCCCTTGCATATTTGAGTATGTATACCTGGCAAGACCTGATTCGGTAATCGATGGGGTTTCTGTTTACCAAACTCGTCTAAATATGGGGGAAACATTAGCAGAAAAAATTAAATCTGTACTAAAAGACGAAAAGATTGATGTGGTGATCCCAATTCCTGACACCAGTAGACCTACAGCTTTGCAAGTTGCGCAAAAGTTAAAAACAGATTTTAAAGAAGGGTTTGTTAAGAATAGATACATAGGTCGAACATTTATCATGCCTGGTCAGGCGACAAGAAAAAAATCAGTCAGACAAAAATTGAATCCAATTGCAATCGAATTCAAAGGAAAAAGTGTGCTGCTGATCGATGATTCAATCGTCAGAGGAACCACATCAAAAGAAATTGTTGAAATGGCTCGCGATGCCGGTGCAAAGAAAGTTTTTCTGGCCTCCGCTGCGCCACCTGTAAAATTTCCAAATGTGTATGGGATTGACATGCCTTCTCGAAATGAACTAATTGCTTTCGATAAATCAGAGGCTGAGATCTGTGAGGAAATTGGTGCTGATGGTGTGATATATCAAGAGTTAGATGCTCTAAAAAAGAACGTAACCAAAGAAAATAAACAATTGACTGAGTTTGATGCATCTTGTTTTGATGGTCGTTACGTCACGGATGACATTGATGAAAATTATCTTAATTTGATTGAGTCAGTAAGAGCAGATTCATCAGCCAGCTTTAAACCAAAAAACTCAATTACCCAACTTGATTTAAATTTAATTACCAATCAAGATAGCGATGACGTTGACGAGGTTCTTGAGCTTTAGTTGACCGACTCAATTTTTTTTTAGATAATGACATCGCGTCGATTTGCACCAGCTTGCTAGCGCAAACATAATTTAGCTAAACTGAGGAATTCTGTTAAACAGAGTTATGAAAAATAAAAATAAAAATTTTGAAACTGATGCGGTACGAGCAGGAATTGAACGATCTCAGTTTGGAGAACATTCTGAAGGATTGTTTCTTACATCAAGTTTTGTTTTCAAGAATGCACAAGAGGCAGCAAAACGTTTTTCTGGTGAGGAGCCAGGGAATGTCTACAGTCGATTTACCAATCCAACAGTAAAAGCTTTTGAAGAAAGGCTAGCATCACTTGAAGGTGCAGAGCAATGTATTGCAACGTCCTCTGGAATGTCTGCGATTCTGGCTACATTTATGGCTCTTTGTAAACCTGGAGATCATGTGGTTGTATCCAAAAGTATATTTGGTACTTCTGTTCAATTGTTCAACAATTTTTTAGCTAAGTGGGGACTAAATATTAGCTTTGTTGATCTACCTGATTTAAATGCTTGGGAAGCAGCAACTACTAAAAATACTAAATTTTATTTTTTAGAAACCCCGTCAAACCCACTAACAGAGATTGTAGACTTAAAAAAGTTATCTCAATTGGCTAAATCAAAAAAAATTAAATTAATTGTTGATAATTGTTTTTGTACACCAGCCTTACAAAAACCGATTGATCACGGCGCTGACATCATTATGGATTCAGCAACAAAGTATTTAGATGGTCAGGGAAGATGTTTGGGCGGTGCTGTTCTTGGTAAAAAAAGACTAATGAATGAGATTTATACTTTTTTAAGAAATTCAGGAGTTACTCTCAGCCCTTTTAATGCATGGGTGTTTTTAAAAGGCTTAGAAACATTAAAAATTCGAATGGACCAACAATCTGATAATGCAATCAAGCTAGCAACTTATCTTGAAAAAAATAAAAACATTTCAAAAGTTTATTATCCTGGTCTAAAAAGTCATCCACAATATAACACTGCCTTAGCACAACAATCCACCGGTGGTGCTGTTTTATCTTTTGTTGTAAAAGGTGGACAAAAGGCTGCATGGCAAATCATCAATAAAACAAAGTTAATGTCCATCACAGCTAATTTAGGTGACACAAAAACTACAATTACTCATCCAGCAACAACGACTCATTCTCGCTTAACTCAAGAACAAAGAGATGATGCGGGGATAGATGATGGTTTAGTTCGTATCGCTGTTGGGCTAGAACACATTGATGACATTATTGCTGATTTAAACATCTAAAAAACCTTTATTCTAAAGGCTAATAACCCCCTATAAATTAGCACAGCCGTGCTAAAATGTAATGGAATAACAAACTAATTTTTCAGTCAATATTATGAATCAATTTGCCAAAGAAACTTTACCTGTAAGCCTTGAAGATGAAATGAAAAAATCCTATCTCGATTACGCCATGAGCGTTATCGTTGGAAGGGCACTTCCTGATGTTCGAGATGGATTAAAACCTGTTCATAGGCGTGTCTTGTATGCAATGCACGAACTCAGTAATAGTTATAACCGACCCTATAAAAAGTCTGCAAGAATTGTTGGTGATGTGATTGGTAAATATCATCCGCATGGTGATACAGCCGCATACGACACTATCGTTAGGATGGCACAAGATTTTAGCTTGAGATACATGCTCGTCGACGGTCAAGGTAACTTTGGTTCCATTGATGGCGACAATGCAGCGGCTATGCGATATACAGAAATTAGGATGTCTAAGATATCACACGAACTTCTCGCGGATATTGACAAAGATACTGTGGATTTTGGGCCAAACTATGATGGATCAGAAAATGAACCATTAATTATGCCCACCAGAATACCAAATCTACTAATTAATGGTAGTTCTGGCATTGCTGTTGGGATGGCAACCAATATTCCCCCTCATAATTTGACTGAAGTGATCAATGCTTGCGTTGAAATTCTTGATAACCCAAACATATCAATTGATGAGCTTCTGAACTTTATCCCTGGTCCAGACTTTCCAACGGCAGGCATTATTCATGGAAATTCAGGAATTAAGGAGGGATATCGAACTGGACGTGGCAGAGTGGTAATGCGGGCCAGAACTCATATTGAAGAAACTGATAAGGGTAAGAGAGAGGCAATCATAATTGATGAGCTTCCTTATCAAGTGAATAAGAAAAACTTACTCGAGAAAATTGCAGAATTAGTCAATGATAAAAAACTTGAAGGAATTTCTGATCTAAGAGATGAATCGGACAAATCAGGAATGAGAGTTGTTATTGAATTAAAAAGAGGTGAAATACCTGATGTTGTTTTAAATAATCTTTATAAACAAACTCAATTACAAGATTCGTTTGGAATTAACATGGTGGCATTAATTGATGGTCAACCGAAGCTGTTAAATCTAAAACAAGTCCTAGATGCTTTTTTAAATCATAGGCGAGAAGTCATTACAAGAAGAACTGTTTTTGAATTAAGAAAGGCTAGAGAAAGAGGGCATATTCTTGAGGGTTTAGCGGTAGCATTAGAGAACGTCGATGAGATGATTAAGATAATTAAATCATCTCCATCTCCAGTAGAGGCAAAGACTGAATTAATGCACAGAGAGTGGAAATCAACCGTTGTGTCATCAATGCTTAAGAAAGGGGATGCCACACAATACAGGCCAGAGGGTTTATTGTCAGTTTATGGCTTAAAAGAAAATGGCTATAAGTTATCTGACATTCAGGCACAAGAAATTCTGCAAATGAGACTGCAAAGATTAACTGGTCTTGAACAAGATAAGATTGTTAACGAATATAAAGAAATAATGGACGTTATTGCCGATTTAATAGATATTCTTAACAAACCAGATCGAGTAACTACTATTATAAAAACTGAGCTTGAAGAAATTAAAGATGCTTATGGCGATGACAGGCGAAGTGAGATAGTTGAAAATGCAGAGGATTTGTCAATCGAGGATCTGATTGCACCTCAAGACATGGTCGTGACTTTATCGCATACTGGGTATATTAAAGCTCAAGCACTTGATGATTATCGTGCTCAAAAACGAGGTGGTCGTGGTAAGCAAGCTACGGCAACAAAAGATGATGATTTTATAGATCAGATGTTTGTTGCGAATTCCCACGATAATATTTTATGTTTTTCAAGTCGCGGACAAGTCTATTGGTTGAAGGTTTATGAAGTTCCTCAAGGAAGCAGAGTCAGTCGTGGTAAACCAATAGTGAACTTATTCCCACTTATGCCCGGTGAAAAAATTAATGCAATATTAACGGTCAAGGAATTTGTTGATAATGAATACATCTTCATGGCGACCGCTAAAGGTACTGTTAAAAAAACACCTCTATCAGATTTCTCTAATCCAAGAAAATCAGGAATTATTGCCATTAAGCTGGACAATGGGGATTATTTGATTGGTGCTGGAATAACCAAGGGTGAAAACGATGTTGTTTTAGTATCTAATCACGGTAAAGCAGTGTGGTTTGGTGAATCTGATGTCAGAAGTATGGGAAGAAACGCCAGGGGTGTAAGAGGTATGAAGCTGACTGATGGTGGTGAAGTACTATCATTGTTAATAGCCGAAAATGATTCACAGTCTGTTATGGTGGCAACAGAAAATGGATATGGAAAAAGAACACAGCTGTCAGAATTTAGAAGATCTGGAAGAGGGACACAAGGCGTTAAAGCAATCCAAGTGAGTGATAGAAATGGTCAGGTGGTTGGTGCAAAACTTGTGGGTGATCATGATGAATTAATGTTGATTACGACCGGTGGAGTGTTAATTAGAACTAGAGTAAGTGAAATTCGTGAGCTTGGTCGCGCCACTCAAGGAGTTACCCTTATTAACCTTGGTGATGATGAGAAGTTGAGAGGTTTAGAGAAGGTAGCTGAAAGCGAACATCATGATGAAGAGGATGGGGATATAGATTCGTGAGTCATCAAAGTTTAGCAAAGAATCCATGTAAATTTAATTTTTCCGCTGGACCTTCAATGTTGCCATCAGAGGTCATGAAAAAGGCTTCTGCTGAATTCCTTAATTGGAACAACACAGGCATGTCTGTTATGGAAATGTCTCATCGTGGCAAAGAGTACATGTCTATTTTTCGAAAAACTGAACAGGATTTAAGAAAAGTTTTTCAAGTACCAAAAAATTACCATATCTTATTTTTACAAGGTGGAGCAATCACTCAAAATTTTATGGTACCAATGAATTTGTTAAATAACGGAACTGCATCTTATGTGGTGTCTGGGTATTGGTCCAAAAGAACTTACAATGATGCACTTGCCTTTAAGAATATTAATTTAGCCGCATCTTCGGAATCTGAAAAATATGTGTCACCACCAGAATTTTGTGATTGGAATTTCTCACAAAATGATGGTTACGTGCATTTTTGTCAGAACGAAACAATTCATGGGGTTGAGTATTTTAATACTCCAAATATTGATGTTCCACTAGTAGTTGATATGTCCTCAACAATTTTGTCTAGACAGGTTGATATATCAAAATATGGAGTCATTTATGCAGGGGCACAAAAAAATGTAGGACCGTCTGGCTTAACGATTTTAATCGTTCGAGATGATTTACTTGATCGTTCAAGAATAGATACTCCAACGACTTATAATTGGAAGATTCAGTCAGAAAATGATTCAATGATTAATACTCCGACAACTTATAGTATTTATATGGCAGGCTTGGTGTTTGAATGGCTAATGAGTTGTGGTGGTCTGAGTGAAATCGAAAAATTAAACATTAAAAAATCAAAATTACTTTATGATTACATTGATAACTCTGACTTTTATTATAATGAAATTAATAAAGATTATAGATCAAGAATGAATGTTCCTTTCAGGATTAGGGATGATGAATTAACCATGAAATTTGTAGAGGAGGCAGAATCTGCTGGCCTATATCAGCTAAAAGGCCATCGATTGGTGGGGGGTCTTAGAGCTTCTATTTATAATGCTATGCCAATTGAAGGTATTGAAGAATTATTAAACTTTATGAATGATTTTGAGAAAAACAACAAATGACCAATCTGGATAAATTAAGAATCTCGATTGATAATTTAGATAAAAAAATATTAGAGCTTGTTTCTAAGCGAGCTGACTGCGCAAAAAAAATTGGCACCTTAAAGAAAGATGGCGTTATATATAAGCCTGAGCGTGAAGCACAAATTTATAGGAAGCTGATTGAAGAAAATAAAGGACCATTATCCTCGGAGTCGATTCGTTCAATTTTCTCCTCAATTATTTCAAGCTGCAGGGCACTAGAAAAAAAATTGGCAGTGAGTTTTTTAGGTCCTCAGGGCACATTTAGTGAAGAGGCTGCTATTAAAAGATTTGGTAATAATATTCATTTTGTTCCAGCAGCAAGTATCGATGAGGTATTTAGCAATGTGCAGTCAAATGAGAGTCAGTATGGAGTTGTCCCGGTGGAAAATTCTACTGAAGGTGCGGTAAGCCGTACGCTTGATCTTCTTCTTAGCTCTGATCTTAAAATTTGTGGGGAAGTAATTTTGCCTATTCACCATAATTTGATGGCTTCAGTAAGTAATTTAAAGTCTATTAAAAAAGTATATTCTCACGGCCAATCTCTTGCTCAGTGTCATAACTGGTTGATGAATCATTTACCAAATGTGGAAACTCAAGCAGTGTTAAGTAATTCCGAAGGTGTCAGGTTAGCTAAAAAGGAAAAGGGAAGCGCAGCGATTGCTAGCGAGAGAGCTGCAAATTTATATAAATTAAAAGTTATTCGTGAAAATATTGAAGATGAAAAAACAAATACTACAAGATTTCTAATCTTATCTTCACAGGACACGAAGAAAAGTGGTGACGATAAAACCTCTATCGTTGTTGCAACAAAAAATAAACCAGGTGCCATAGCAGATCTAGTTCAACCTTTCGCAAAAAACAAAGTAAGCATGACCAAACTGGAATCAAGACCTGCAAAGATTGGTATGTGGGAGTATGTTTTCTTTATTGATTTGGATGGTCATCATGACGATCCTAAAATAAAGAAATCCTTAGCTGAAGTGGAATCAAAAGCAAGCTTTTTAAAGCATCTTGGTTCCTACCCAAAATATTAAAATTTTCATCTAATGACAATACAGTTTTTAAAAAATCTAGATAATATTGAACCGTATGTTGGCGGTATGCCAATTGAGGAGCTGTCCAGAAAAATTGGGATCCCAGAAGATAAAATTATTAAATTAGCTTCGAATGAAAATCCTTACGGCATCTCTCCTGTTGTAAAAAAAGCTCTATTGAAATTTAATGAGTATGAGCTATACCCTGATGGATCCGGTTATAACTTAATTCATAAGGTTTCAGAGCACTTCAAGCTAGAAACAAGTCAGATTGTCATTGGCAATGGATCAAATGATATTTTAGAGCTTGCTGCTCGTATAGTTTTAAATCAAGATTCAGAAGTAATTTTTTCTGAACATGCCTTTGCGGTCTATGGATTAGTTACAAAAGCTATTGGTGCAAGTGAGGTAACTGTGCCTGCTATTAATTACGCTCATGATCTCGATGGTTTTCTCAATAGAATTACATCTAAAACTAAATTAATATTTGTAGCAAACCCTAATAACCCGACCGGAACCTTAATAGATAAGCTATCGT
>JAYQUI010000004.1:17394-34078 GCA_038147655.1 Nitrosomonadales bacterium | reverse complement strand
GTTTTGGCTGTTGAGCACTATGCTCATGCTTGTCGCCAGAATAAATCTTTAATTTTTTTACCATTGCATAACCTAATGGGCCCTTAGGAAGCATACCTTTCACTGCTTTTTCTAATGCTCTTCCAGGAAATTTTTCTTGCATCTGTGTGAAATTTGATGAATATAAGCCGCCAGGGAAACCAGAGTGTCTATGGTAAATTTTATCCTGAGACTTATTACCAGTTACTTTAATTTTTTCAGCATTAACAACAACAATATAGTCACCAGTATCAACATGTGGTGTATAAATTGTTTTGTGCTTGCCTCTTAATCTGTGAGCAATTGCACTTGCTAATCTTCCAAGAGTAGCATCGGTTGCGTCAACAAGAAACCAGTCTCTTTTGACTTCGTGGCCTTTAGCTGAAATTGTTTTCATCAGTCTGTACTTCCAAAAATTTATAAAAGAGCGTGATTTTATTATGTTTTATAGGGTTTTGTCAAACATAAATGTTAAAAAAATCCTAAAATATCCATGTATGGCTTAATAAAAATATAAATGTCACAATTATTCCTAAATAATTGTTTTTCTTAAATAAATTAATATAGTCACCGTCTTGAGTTATACAAAAAATCAATTCATGAGCCATTTTCCCTATCATGAATGTCACAATGAGGAAATAAGCAATAAAATAGGGATCTTCTTTAATTAAAATGGTATAAAAAGTTAGGAAAGCCAAATAAAAAACAACAATCGCATGATTTGTGTATTTCTTAAACAATTTAGGAGATGAGTGAATGCTTAAGTTTATGTCATCTGCAAAATCTGCTTTAGCATAAACCGTATCGTAAGCCATTACCCATGAGAAATTCAGAAAAAATAAAATCCAAGACTCCAATGGAAAACTCTGTTGAACATGTGCAAAGACCACCAAAATACTTGAACTGAAGGCTAATCCCAAAAAAAGTTGTGGGATAGGGAAAAATCTTTTGGACAATGGATAAAACATTAATAAAAAAGCTGATACACAAATAATTTTTATTGCATAACTATGCAAAAAAAAGAGTAAAGTTAGTGCCCCTAAACTTAAAAAAAGAAAGAAAATAGATGCATTTTTAAGAGTTAGTTCGTTTTGTGCCAAAGGTCTATTGCTCGTTCTCTTCACCTTTGAATCAATATCATGATCAAGAATATCATTAATCACGCATCCAGCTGATCTTGTTAAAATCACTCCGATGCAAAATATTAAAAGATCTTGAAATCTGATCTGACCTTCTGAAGATAGGATTAATGCCCATATGGTTGGCCAAAGTAAAAGTAAAATACCTACAGGCTTATCTAATCTTGCCAATTTAAGATAGCTGTAAAAGTAATTATTCATCATACATTTTTGCATTTTCTAAAAATCCCTCAAACAGAAGAATTTTTTCTTTTCTGTTTGTAAAAAAAGATTGCCTAAGGACTAATAGTTTTTCTAATTCAATATTTATTTTTCTAAGTCTTTCAGTTGAAAATTGAATCTGTTTTGATTTTGAATATTTAAACTGGCTACGGATATAATTTCGACTAAATAAAATACTACCTAATGATCGATTATTTAATTTTTTTAACAAATAAATCAATCTTTTTGAATTATGTAATTCTGTAATGGTTCTTGCAAAAATGAGTGGCTTTTTTTTAAGACCTATTACTACATCCCTGACATAAAAATTTTTTGAGACGCCGCCATAAATTTTTTTTTCATACTCACTTATTTTCTGTATATTACTTGAGATCAATTGAATTTCTAAATCACCAAACTGGCTTAAATATTTTGTCAGTGATTTTTTTGATGAAGCAAGTTTTAAATCCGAATAATTTTTTTTTGACCACATATATTTAAATTCTTAAATAATTTTTATCTTGAAACCAGAATTCAACAAATCTTTGAGCTGCTGGTTTATTTGACTTTATCGCATTTCCTGAATAATCACTCACTTCTTTTACTAAATCAGCATCCTCAACAAGGTTAGCAATTCTTAATCCAGGTACTCCACTCTGTCTTGTTCCAATCATTTCACCAGGGCCACGTATTTTAAGATCATTTTCAGCAATTAAAAACCCATCTTGGTTTTCATAGATAATTTTTAAACGCTGCTTTGCCAGCTCGCTGAGATTTTCTTTAAAAATTAAAATACATGTACTTTTTTTTGCTCCTCTACCAACCCGACCTCGGAGTTGATGTAGCTGAGATAGCCCCATTCTTTCTGCATGCTCAATCACCATAAATGATGCATTGGGAACATCTACGCCTACTTCAATTACAGTGGTTGCCACTAATAACTTTATCTTTTTTTCAAGATACTTTGACATCACTTCATCTTTCTCTTGATCCTTCATTCTGCCATGAATAACGCCCACCATTTCTTTTGGAATAAAAGAAATAAACTCTTCATAGGTATTTACAGCATCAGAGAGGGATAACTTTTCACTTTCCTCTACTAAAGGACATACCCAATATATTTGATTATCATTGTCTAATTCGTTTTTTAGCATTTGCATTAATTCTTTTCGCCTTGAATCACGCACTAGTTTAGTGACGATAGGAACCCTATCTTTAGGTAATTCTGACAATGTACTTACCTCAAGATCTGCAAAATAACTCATCGATAGTGTTCTTGGAATTGGTGTAGCACTCATCATCAATAGATGGGGTTGATGTCCATCTTTTTTTCCTTTACTCATTAGATCTAATCTTTGCTTAACACCAAAACGATGTTGTTCATCGATAATACAAAGTCCAAGTTTTTTGAAGTAAATGTTATCTTGAAATAATGCGTGTGTTCCAATGACATAATGAATTTTCCCTGATTCAATATCTTCAATAATTTCATTACGCTTTCTTCCTTTAATGCTTCCAGTCAAAAGTTCTACTCTTACATCAGTACTTTGGAATAATTCCTTAATTTTTTTAAAATGCTGATTTGCTAATATTTCAGTAGGAGCCATAAAGGCAACCTGATATTCATTATTTACTATTAGAGTTGAAACAATAATTGCAACAATGGTTTTCCCAGAACCAACATCACCCTGAAGAAGCCTGTGCATTGCTTTTCCAGAAGACATATCGGATTCAATTTCATGAATAACTTTTTCCTGGGATTCAGTTAATTTAAATGGAAGCCTATTAAAAATATCGTCTTTTAAATTATTATTTTTTAAAATAAATATTTTAGATTTTTGATTTTTGAATTCATCCTTCGATAGTTTTAAATATAATTGCTGTGATAATAATTCTGCATATTTTAAATGTTGATGAAATATCGTAGAGAAACTATTAAGCTTTTTTAAATCACAATTTTTATTTGGCTGATGAATTGCATAAAGTGAGTCAAGCAGATTAACTCCATCTGTTTTACTTTTATGATTCAATATTTCGAAATTTAAAAGATTTTGTGAAGAGGCGAACTCTAAAGCTTTATTAATTAATCTATAAATATTTTTTTGACCCAATCCAGACGTGACTGAGTATATTGGCATTAAGTTTTCTGGAAGAACAACTTCTTGAGCTTTAAACACTGCGGTTTCAGGATGAATGATCTCTGTAGTAATTAAATTTTTTCTTATATTTCCTGCTGCAAGTACATATTTTCCAATCTCAAATTGTGCTTTTTGGTTTGGATAAAAGTGCATGTATCTTAATGAAATTTGATCACCATAACGATCTTCAAGATGAACAACTAAATTTCTTTTACCACGAAAAACAATATCAACGTCTATGACTTTTCCTAGCACCTGTGAGAACGCATTATCTTTTAAATCTTGAATATCTGTAACCTTAGTTCTATCTTCGTAGCGCACAGGAAGATGTAGTAAAAGATCAAACCAATTTTGAATATTGAGTTTATTTAAAAGCTTCTCTTGGTGTGGTGTAAAAAAAGATTTCAATAATTAATCAAGCACTAAAAATCCATCTGCTTCAATAAGTGCCCCTTTAGGTAATTGAGCAACTCCAACTGCAGCCCTTGCTGGATAGGGTGAATCAAAATATTGTTCCATGATTTCATTGACCATAACAAAATGACTAAGATCGGTGAGAAAAATATTTAATTTAACGATGTCTGACTTTTTTCCACCTGCTGCCTCTATAACTGTTAATAAATTTTTAAATACCTGATTAATTTGACTTTCAATTCCATCGACTAATTCCATAGTCTTAGGATCTAAGCCAATTTGCCCAGATAGAAAAACAATATTATTTTTTTTAATAGCCTGTGAATAAGTACCAATCGCCTTTGGTGCATTTTCAGTTGAAATAATTTCTTTTGTCATTTTTATCTTTCTTTATTTATTTAATAGTTCCTAATTTAAATCTTGTAATTCTACTTACTTGTTCAATTTTTCTTAAGTTTCTAATAATGTCCGCCAAATGAATTCGACTCTTCACTTCAATTAAGAAATTAATTGACGTAAAACCTCCACCATCACTCTCTTCAGTTGTAAGCTTGTCAATATTAGATTCCATTTCAGCAATAATAGAAGCAATCTTAGCTAAAACGCCCCGTTCATTACTGACTAGAATATCTAATTTAACTTTAAACAATCGATCTGGATTTGGCTCCCATTCAACATCAACCCATTTTTCTGGATCAACTTTAATTTTTTTAATTTCATTACATTCATGGGTATGAATAATCAAACCGCGGTCTTTATCAATGTAACCTAAAATTGGGTCTCCAGGAATTGGATGGCAACAATCAGCTAAATCTATGGCCATACCCTCAGACCCTTTAATAGAAATTACATCTAAAAACTTTTCTTGACGTCCAACACTAGATTGACCACTGACAATTGTAGATAATTGATGGGCCACCATAATATTAACTCTTTTTCCTAAGGCAATATCTATTAAAATTTCGTCTTTATTCTTTAAATGATAGTCATGCAGTAATTTATCCCAATGTTTCTTCTTGATGCTGTCAGGTTCAATGTGAAAGGCTTTCAATGCCTTATTAAGAATACTGTAGCCAAGTATCACAAGGTCACTTGATTCAGCTTTTTTCATAAAAGCTCTAATTTGTGATCTTGCTTTTCCTGTAATTACAAAGTTTAGCCAAGATGGGTTAGGTTTGGCCATAGGGCCTGTAATGATTTCAATATGATCACCAGTTTTAACTTCTGTTCTCAAGGGAACCAATTCATTATTTATTTTACAAACGAAGCAGCTATTACCTACATCGGTATGAACAGCATAGGCATAGTCCACTGCAGTTGACCCTTTAGGCAACACAAATATTTTTCCTTTGGGAGAAAAAACATAGACTTCATCAGGAAAAAGATCTACTTTTAAATGTTCTAAGAATTCAAGTGAGTCTGCACTATCAGACTGGATTTCCAATAATCTTTTTAACCATTGATTGGTATCTTGTTGAAGGCGTGTGACTTGATTTTCTTTGGTTTTGTACATCCAGTGAGCAGCAACGCCAGCTTCGGCCAAATTATTCATCATCAAAGTTCTTATTTGAATCTCCAATGGCATTCCGAATGGACCAAAAAGCGTGGTATGTAATGATTGGTATCCGTTTGCTTTTGGAATCGCAATGTAATCTTTGAATCTTCCTGGGATGGGTTTATACAGGGAGTGAAGGACGCCTAATGCATGATAACAGTCCTTGATATCTTGAACAATTATTCTAAATGCATAAATATCCGAAATTTCTGAAAATCCCAGATTTTTTTCTGCCATTTTTTTATGAATACTAGCAGGCTGTTTTTCTCGTCCATGAATTTCCGCTTTAATCTTTTCTTTTTTTAATTTTTCCTCAACTTGTATGAGAATTTTTTCAACAACCTCTTTACGATTTCCACGAGCAGAAGCTATTGCTTTAGTAATTGTTTGATGTCGAAGAGGATGAATATGTTTAAAACATAGATTTTCTAACTCTTGATATATTCGGTTCAGGCCCAGTCGATTTGCAATTGGTGCATAAATATCAACCGTTTCTTGTGCAATACGTCTTCTTTTTTGCTCATTTAGATGTCCCAGAGTTTGCATATTATGTGTACGATCACATAGCTTGATAATCATGACTCTGATATCTGATGACATCGCTAAAAGCATTTTTCTGAAATTTTCAGCTTGAGCCTCAACAACATCATTAAAATTTAATTTATCTAGCTTGGATAATCCATCAACAAGCTTTGCAACTTGTTTGCCAAATTTTGATTCAACCTCTTTTAAAGTAGCTGGAGTATCTTCAACAACGTCGTGCAAAAGTGCAGCTATAATTGAAGGCCCATCGAGATGAAGATTTGCTGCAATACACGCCACTGAAACTGGGTGCGTTATATATGCTTCTCCACTTCTTCTTTTTTGATCTATATGGCACTCAAAAGCATAATGATATGCTTTGTAAACATCCTGAATTTCACTTTTTTTTAGATAAGTTATCGCCTGAGATAGTTTTGATTCAGGATGGTCCGCTGGAATAATAATTGCATCGCCAGGATCTTTAGTTAAAAAATTTGGGTCAGCCAAAATTATTCTCCAACAAGTTTACAGTGGGGCTGACTGCTCCTCAGGTTCGTCTGTGACTTGGCTGTCATCTGAAGAGGATGGTTGATTTCCTGTCAACAATTCTAATCCAATGGCTCCTGCAGCAATCTCTCTTAATGCTAAAACCGAAGGTTTATCTTCATTCACATTTTCAATCATTGATTCAGCACCATTAGCCAATTGACGAGCTCTGATAGATGCAATTAGGGTTAATTGAAATCGATTTGGTATTTTTTTTAAACAATCATCAACAGTAATTCTTGCCATACTTATCCTTCTATATAAATTATGCTGTAAATAACTTCATTAGTTCACTTACAGTATGTGTTAATTCTTCATTAATTGTAACATAGTCAAATTCATTGGCATGAGAGATTTCCTCCTCTGCAGATTGCATTCGTGTTTCTATCACCTCTAATGAATCCTGATTTCTTTCAATTAATCGCTCTTTTAAAATTTCTAAGCTTGGCGGCATAATAAAAATGCTGACAGCTTCTGGAAAAATCTTTTTAATACTTTGCGCACCCTGCCAGTCAATCTCTAAAATTACATCATTACCATTTTCTAGTAATGAATGAACAGATTTTTTTGAGGTTCCGTAAAAATTTCCATGGCAATGAGCGTATTCAAGAAATGATCCCTCTTCAATCATCTTTTCAAACTCTGTTATTTCAGTAAAAAAATAATCCTTGCCATGCACCTCGGATGGCCTTGGTTTTCTGGTCGTATGGGATATAGAAACTTTCAAGTTACTACATTTTTTTAATAGTTCTTTGACAATTGTCGTTTTGCCAGCACCAGAGGCGGCGCTGATGATAAATAATTTATTCTTATTTAAATTTGTCATTCTATATTCTGTATTTGTTCTCGCATCTGTTCAATTAAAACTTTAATATCTACTGCAAGTGATGAAATTCTTGTTGATATTGATTTGGATCCTAATGTATTTGCTTCACGATTTAACTCTTGCATCATGAAATCAAGTTTTTTCCCAACAGGATCTTTACTCTTAAGTAAATATATAATTTCTTTATTGTGAGACAAGATTCTGCTTAACTCTTCTTCAATATCTGATTTTTGTAAAAAATAAACTACTTCTTGTTGAAGTCGTTGTTGGTCAATCTCGCTATTAATATCACTTAATTTTTTTAATAATTTTTGTTGATGATCTTTTGCATCGTCTTTATAAAATTTTCTTACATTTTTAACATGTACATTAATAGCATTAACATTTTTCTTCAAAATACTGGATAAATTTTTGCCTTCTCTGGCTCGATCTTTATTAAAATTTTTTAAAACATTATTTAAAGCTGTAAGAAAAGCTTTTTCATTAATGTTGATATTTTTTGGTTTTTGATTGGAATTGATAAAGTTTATTATTTCATGTGGCGTAGCCGAAAACTCCTGTTTTGTTAAGAGCGCTACCCTTTTCATAATCTTTAAGGCATCTTTGATTTGATCATCAGAATAACTTAATTTACTTTGTTGATTTAAAGACTTAGTGATGCGACATTCGACCTTACCTCGTTTAATTGTGTCACTGAGCATGGATTTAATTTTTGCTTCTAAATATTTAAGGTCATCATCAAGACGGATATTCAAATCCAAATATCTATTATTCAATGCACGTATTTCAACGGACAAACTTACACTTGAATCAAATTTAAAAGAGCCGTTCGCATATCCGGTCATGCTATTAATCATATGAATTTTCTCTACTTTGACAAATTAATGAAAATTTTTTTCTCATTTTATCTTTATAATCTTAAAACATAATAAATTAATTTAGGTAACTTATGAGATCAAACAACCGAACCAATAGTCAACATCGCCCAATCGAAATCACTAGGAATTATACATGTCATGCAGAAGGGTCTGTATTGATTAAATGTGGACAAACTCATGTTTTGTGTAACGTCAGTGTCATTGAAGGGGTCCCTTCTTTCCTCAAGGGTCAGGGCCAGGGTTGGTTAACAGCTGAGTACGGCATGTTACCTCGTTCAACCTCATCACGTATGCAAAGAGAGGCGGCCAGAGGAAAACAATCTGGACGAACTCAAGAAATACAGAGGCTAATCGGAAGAAGTTTAAGAGCCATGATTGATTTAACTAAGATTGGGGAAAATACATTACAGGTTGATTGTGATGTACTCCAGGCTGATGGAGGTACCCGAACCGCATCTATCACTGGAGCGGCATGTGCAATTGAAGATGCTGTTGAATACATGCTAAAGGCCAAGTTAATATCAGAGTCGCCTATCATAAAAAAAATTGCAGCCATCTCAGCAGGGATTGTGGAATCAAAAGTGCTCGTTGACTTAGATTATGAAGAGGACAGTAATTGTGAGACGGATATGAACATTGTAATGACAGAGGATAAACAATTTATAGAAATTCAGGGGACAGCTGAAGGAAATCCATTCAGCCAAGATGAGTTAAATGAAATTTTAACTTTGAGCTCTGATGCAATTGAATCTATTTTTCAAATTACACACAAATAATATGACAAAAGTTGTACTTGCCTCAAATAATCAAAAAAAAATAAATGAGATGCAACATTTGCTCGCGGATATTAATTTGGAAATCATACCCCAATCATTTTTTAATATCGGTGAAGCCGATGAACCATATCAGACGTTTGTTGAAAATGCTCTAGCCAAAGCAAGGTATGCATCTAAAAAAACTAATTTACCTGCAATTGCTGATGACTCTGGAATTTGTGTTGATCATCTTGATTTTAATCCTGGAGTGAGATCTGCAAGATTTGCACACGAAAACGCCACAGATGATGAAAATTTATTAAAACTCCTTCATGATTTAAAGGGGGTTAAAAACAGAAATGCTCACTATTATTGCTCCATTGTTTTTGTAACAACGCAAGATGACCCTCAGCCCATCATTTGTGAAGGTATTTGGAAAGGAAAAATTGTTGATCAGCCAAGAGGGTCTAATGGTTTTGGATACGATCCAATTTTTGAAGATTTTATGACAGAAAAAACCGCAGCAGAACTAGATCCTCAATTAAAAAATAAACTAAGTCACCGAGGCCAAGCCTTGCAACAATTAAAACTGAAACTTACAATAAAATATGAGCAAAAATAAATGGCCTATGTGGAAGCGAGATGATGGAACAACCGTTTCCTGTACAGAAAAAATTAAAGTCATGAAAGAGAATCTTGATGAGATTAATCAGCTCATGCAGGATGCTTTCGAAGATGGCGTGATTATGGAAGTATCTGATCAACAAATAAGAGATGTTTTCCACGATATAGTTAATCAACTAAATAATCCTTACAAAAATAAAAAATGATAACCACACCACAGTCTGTTGGTGTTTATGTACACCTTCCATGGTGCATTCACAAATGTCCCTATTGTGATTTTAATTCGCATGAAGCATCTCAAGAAAAGGTGAGATCATTAGAGAAAGAATATGTTGATACACTTATTGAGGAATTTAATTTTTACCAAGATTTAATCAAAGAGCGAATCATTACATCTATTTTTTTTGGTGGAGGCACCCCTAGCCTTATTTCACCTAAGCTATTTGAAAAATTAATTGTCGCCATTCACAAAAACTTTAACTTATCTCAAACTGAAATTACACTCGAGGCAAACCCAGGAACAATTGACATTAAATATTTTCAATCTTATGCTGATTTAGGTATTAATCGAGTATCCCTAGGTATACAAAGCTTTAATGACAATTACCTTCAGTCCCTAGAAAGAATACATACATCTTTGGAAGCAAAGCAAGCGATTGATGTCGTAAAAAAATATTTTAAGAATTTTAATCTTGATTTGATGTTTGGCTTACCCAACCAAAGTCTTGCTGAATTAAAAGAAGATATTGATACCGCTATATCATTTGGTCCAAATCATCTTAGTTTTTATCATCTCACGATTGAACCTCAAACCAGATTCTTTAAATCCAAACCAGAAATTCCTTCGGATGATGATGCTTATGAAATGTTAAGCCTTGTGTTAACAGAATTAAAAAATTCAAATTTTGATCACTATGAGACCTCTGCTTTTGCGCAACCAGGTCATCAATGCAGACACAATTTAAATTATTGGACATTTGGCGACTATTTAGGAATAGGAGCAGGCGCACATTCAAAACTTACGCATGAGAACGAAATTTTTAGAATGGATAATACTAAAAATCCAAAGCAATACATTAAAGAGGTAGCCAAACAGAACTTCTTCTCTAACAAAACTTCTATTCCACAAGAAGACTTGCCCTTTGAGTTTCTAATGAATGCTCTTCGTCTGACGCATGGTTTTACTAAAAAAACATATTCTGAAAGAACAGGCTTATCATTTGATGACATCAAATCAAAACTTCATCCATCATTTCAACAAGATTTATTATATGAAGATCATGAGATACTAAAACCGACTGCAAAGGGTGTGTTGTTTTTAAATGAAATACTGCATAATTTAATCTAACAAAGGAACATTATTATGAAAATAAATAAGATTAATGACGAAATAAGCGTCTCTGAACAAATTCATGTTGATGATTTAAAGATTATTAAGGATGCGGGATTCAATACCATTATTTGTAATCGGCCTGACAATGAATCAGCCGACCAAACTCCTCAAGAGATTATCAAAAGCGCCGCTGAATCTGTTGGTCTAAACTATTTTTTTATTCCTATTTTTCCTGGTCAGTTCACTCAACAGGCAGTCGATGAATTCAACGAAATATTTTTAGAAAAAGAAAATGGCCCTATTTTTGCCTATTGTCGGACAGGCACCCGTTCATGCACACTATGGGCGCTAGCGAATCGAGATAAGATGACGGGTAATGAAATTGTAGAGCAGGCCAAAGGTGCCGGTTACGACTTATCTCAACTTTTTCTTTAACTGAATTTCTGCCAAGCTAATTGCTTTGGTAACTTGTTTTGGACTGGTTCCACCAATGTGTGACCTCGCTGCAACTGACCCTTCAACAGTTAAAAAATCATAAACATCCTTTTGAATCACGCTGCTAAATTTTTTCAGATCAGCTAATTCAATTTCATGAAGTGACAAATCTTTCTTCACCGCATGATTCACTAAATTTGCAACGATTTCATGTGAGGTCCTGAATGGCACTCCTTTTTTAACTAAGTAGTCTGCAAGATCGGTTGCTGTTGAAAAACCTTCTTCAGCATAATCTAACATTTGCTTTTTATTCACTGTAATGTGCCTAACTAAATCAGCATATATTTCGAGAGTACCAATTACCGTATCCGCCGAATCAAAGACAGGCTCCTTATCTTCTTGATTATCTTTATTGTAGGCCAGAGGTTGAGACTTCATTAGTGTCAACAAACTCAGAAGATTACCATTCACTCTCGCAACCTTTCCTCTAATGAGTTCAGGTACGTCAGGATTCTTTTTTTGTGGCATGATGCTAGATCCAGTACAAAACTTATCTGCAATATCGATAAAATTAAAGAATGGGCTCATCCACATAATTAATTCTTCAGAAAGTCTAGATAAATGAGTCATCAATATTGAAGCATTAAAACAAAATTCAATTGCAAAATCTCTGTCAGAAACGGCATCCAACGAATTCATCGAAATGCCCTCAAATTTCAATTTTTTAGCGACAAATTTTCTATCAATTGGATAGGTGGTTCCTGCTAAAGCAGCTGAACCCAAAGGTAGTTGATTTATTCTTTTTCTTCCATCAAAAAATCTATTCTTATCTCTGTCCAACATCTCATAATAAGCCATCATATGATGAGCAAAACTAATTGGCTGGGCAATTTGTAAGTGAGTTAGGCCAGGCATGTAAGAATTAATATTTTTTTTAGCCAAACTTACAATATTTTTTTGTAATTTTGTTATCTTTAAAATAACTTCATCTGTGATGTCTCTTAAAAAGAGTCTCAAGTCTGTCGCAATTTGATCATTTCTGGATCTACCCGTGTGGAGCTTTTTCCCAGCATCACCAATTAGTTGCGTTAATTTTTTTTCAATATTTAAATGAACATCTTCATCAGACACACTCCATTTAAATTTTCCCAGTATTATTTGCTCAGTAATTTTTTTTAGTCCCTGATCAATTTTTTTAAAATCAGTTGCAGAGATAATTTTTTGTTTTTTTAACATTTCAGCATGAGCCAATGAACCCTGAATATCATAGAGCGCCAATCTTTGATCGAAATCAACAGATGCCGTAAAAATCTGTACTAATTTATCTACCGGTTCATCAAACCTACCAGACCATTTTTTATTTTGTTCTTTCATAGTCGTAAGTATATATCAAAGCCTTTTATACATCACTAATAAGCAAGCCCTATGCTAGAATTTCAGCATGAAAAAAATGATCCGTATCGCATCTCGTGAAAGCCAATTGGCAATGTGGCAAGCCAACTATATTGCTGATCGAATTAGAGAAAAATATCCCGACACAGAAGTCAGCGTGTTAAGTTTTAAAACTCAAGGCGATATTATTTTGGACCAACCTCTTGCTGAGATTGGTGGCAAGGGTTTGTTCATCAAAGAGCTGGAACATGCCTTATTAAATGATGATGCAGATTTAGCAGTTCATTCGATGAAAGATGTTCCGATGGACCTGCCAGAACCATTTGAAATATGTGCAATCTCTGAAAGAGAAAATCCCAGCGACGCTTTTATCAGCAATAAATATGCTTCACTAGATGACCTTCCACAAGATGCTGTTGTAGGTACCTCAAGCTTAAGGCGCCAGAGCCTGATTAAACATACAAGGCCTGACTTGATTATTGAAAGCCTACGTGGAAATTTACAAACAAGACTGAAAAAACTAGATTCTGGAATATATGACGCCATTATCCTTGCCTCCGCAGGTCTGATCAGGCTTAACCTAGAAAATAGAATTAAAAGCTCACTTGATGTGAAACAGTACACCCCATCAGTAGGTCAAGGAGCACTTGGCATTGAAATCCTTAAAAATAAATCTGAGTTAAAAGAATTTTTAAATTTTTTAAATGACAAACAAACACAGATTCAAGTCGAGGCTGAAAGGAAGATCAGTAAAACCCTCGCGGGAAGCTGCACAGTGCCAATGGGAGCCCATGCATCCATTAAGGATAATTTGCTCACCATTCAAGCCTTTGTATCCTCGCCAGATGGAATTAAAATGATTCGTGCATCTGATACTGGACCATGTACAGAGCATCTTTCTCTTGCCAATAATGTAGCTCAGTCACTCATTGATCAGGGTGCCAAAAATATTCTTGGACTTGGGCATGGCTAATCTAATTGCAACCCGATCTAGTTTACAAAATCAATCCATCATAAATTTTTTTAAAGGCAGTTCTCTAAATGTCATCGATTATCCTTTTATTGAAATTGAGCCTATATCTTCAACACCTGAAATTAAAAAAATTATTGATGGCATGCACTTATTCTCAAAAATAATTTTTATAAGTTCAAATGCCGCACAATGCTTCAAAATAATTTCAGAACATCACTCCATTAAATTTGCTGATAATGTGCAAATATTTGCAATTGGCCCAACCACAAAAAATGAATTATCTTTTCTAAATAAGAATATTTTTTCCCCAATTGACCAATTTGACTCAAAGTCACTCCTTGAAGTATCTGAAATGCAAAATGTGACAGATGAGTCAATATTGATTGTGAGGGGCGTTGGCGGCAAAGAACTATTAAAAAATGAGTTAGAAAAAAAACAAGCAAATATCGCCTACCTAGAGTGTTACCAGAGAATCTTTAAATTGATAGATTTCAATGTGATCGCAAATTATTCAAAAAAGGAAACTTTGTATATCTTGATTACAAGCTCACAAATAGCACAACATTTTATTGATCAGCTTGGATTATTTGAAAATCCAGATCAAATTCACTTTGATCATATCCACTTCATAGTGAATCATGAAAATATTGCAAAAGAGTTATCAGTGTTTGAGTGTGATATAAAAATCACGCCCACTTTGGATCCTGAAAAATTACAATCTTTATGTATTGATTAGGATTATTTCGGCGCAAAGGTAAATGCATCTGAGTAGAAGCTATTGGGATTTAAACCGGCTTCGACAAATTCTTTGTATGCCACCTCAATCATTCCAGGGGCACCACAACAATATACGTCAAATGAATCTAATTGGCCTAGATCTTTGATTACCTTTTTATGCACTAAATTTTTTTCTTGTCCATTTACGTCTTCTTCAGAATATATGTTAATGGCTTCAAAATTATTAATATTTTTTTTCCAATTCTCAACAACCTCATCTTGATATAAATCTTTATGAGTCTTGAAGCCTCGGTATAGATATATTTTTCTTTCCTCCCCAGCTCGATGGAAATCATTAATGATTGATTTTATTGGGGCAAAACCAGTTCCACCGGCAACAAAAATCATTGGACGATCTGATTCTCTGAGGTAAAAGTTTCCTATGGGCGCCTCAATGCGATGGATACTTTTTTCTTTCATCTCATTAAAGACATAGTTGGTAAATGTACCTCCTTCAATTAAACGAACATGCAACTCAATCAAATCATTGCTCGGCGCATTGGCCATTGAAAAGGCTCTTCGTGCTCCATCTTTTAAAATAAATTCTAGGTATTGTCCTGCTTTAAATTGTAAATTTTCACCTGCAGGCAGCTTCAATAGAATCTGCATGACATCATGATTTAGTAAGTTTAATTTTTCGACCCTGACAGGAGTTATTTTTTTTGGAAATTCATCAAGTTTTTTTTCAACTAGGCTTGCTATTGTGACATCACTCGTCGCATAAGTTTTACATAATAAAAAGTTCTGCTCACTCCTGTCTTGGTCAGTGAGTACTCCTGGCATGATGTCTTCATGAAACACCTCGCCTTCGATAATTGTTGCCTTGCATGATCCACATGACCCACTTCGACACCCATAAGGTAACGTTATTCCTGAAGATATTGCCGCCTCTAGGATGGTTTGACTTGGCTTTATTTCAAATTCAATACCATCAACTTTTCCAACATACATTAATCGTCATCCTCTTTTTTAAACTCACCCTCAATCACCGAATCATCTTTTTGTTTTTTTTGATTAAAACGATTTTGCATTTCTTGAAATAAATTGTCATTTGGATTTTTCGATGGCATAACCAGCAATATAATTGCTATCAAGTCAGTGACGATGCCTGGAAAAAGAAATAGTCCACCAGCTATCATATTTTTTGCTGTGCCCATGATCATCTGAAATGGCGAACCAGCACTCTGAAATGAATTCATCATTCTAAAGAGCAGTTGGGACTTTTCTTCTTTTATCATTCTCCAGCCAAGCACACCAACTACTACTATATACAGAAAATACCACCACCCATACAATGAGCCTAATTTAAAATAGCCCCATATTTCTATAAACGGAACCAGTATTAACAACCAAATACCTATAAATTTCATGATGTTAGCTTTCCTATGAGATAATGATTTGAACCATTTTTCTTTTGCAAGTCATATTTCAGTCATGACCAGATACTTAACCTTATTCATTTTTATTTTAGCACCCTGGCTTTTATATGCGGATGATTTTAATGATTTAAAATCATTAACAAAAAATGCAAATAAAATTTTAACGGTTGATGAGGCGTTTCCATACGAAATTTCTATATCCCCAACCAATAGTTCTATCTCAGTCCAATTTAATACTCAACCAGGCCACTATCTTTACCAATCTAAATTTAAATTTTCTTCATTAAGCAATACAGCTTTCCAATTTAATTTTCCGGAAGGAAAAGAAAAGGAAGATGAGTTTTTTGGCAAACAAATTATTTATGACCAACCACTGGTATTTCAAATTCATTTAAAGGAACCCTTAACTGATGATGAGTCATTTGTCATCCACTTTCAGGGGTGCAGTGACCAAGGGCTATGTTATCCGCCACAACAAATTTCAAATGACATGAAAAATCTCGATAAGACAAGTATCAAAGGATCTGATATTTACCAGGAAGCCTTTAAAGCTAGCATCTATAAAGCATTTGCACTTTTCCTATTTGGTGGAATTCTATTGTCATTAACGCCCTGTGTTCTCCCCCTAATACCAGTTCTTCTGGCCATGTTAAGTAATCTGAAAAATAACAGGGGGCTTGCTACGGTTGCTTATGTTGTTGGTATCTGTATCACCTACAGCCTCATTGGCCTCATCGCCGCAAAAACAGGAAGTGTTTTATCGATTTATCTGCAAGGTG
>JAYQUI010000004.1:15038-17294 GCA_038147655.1 Nitrosomonadales bacterium | reverse complement strand
ATTGGCCTCATCGCCGCAAAAACAGGAAGTGTTTTATCGATTTATCTGCAAGGTGAGCTTGTCTTGTTGTTCACAGCTCTGTTATTTATATTATTTTCCCTGGCCATGTTTGATGTGTACGATTTAAATCTCCCATCCTCCATCCAAACGAAACTTAATAATTTTGCCAATAACTTAAATGCAAAAAATTATTTAGGAATTGTCCTATTGGGAATGATCTCTTCGTTAATATTAAGTCCGTGTGTTGCACCCCCACTGGCAAGTGCCATCTTGTATATTAGCCAGACAGGTAATGCGTTAACTGGAATGGCCTCTCTATTCTTTTTGGCATTAGGGATGTCTTTGCCACTGCTAGTCATTGGATTAACATCTATAAAATTTATTCCGAAGACAAATCAAGTCAACATCTTTTTTAAAAGATTAATTGGCTTTATTCTTCTTGGTTCTGCCATCTATGTTGCCAAACCGCTGTTAAATAGTTTGATGATTGAATTGCTCTTTATCTTATTAGGACTAATCGTTTTTATTTACGCATTGATAGCTTTAAAGCTTAAAAAATTTGTTAAAATTATTTTATTGATGCTAGCCGTTATTGCCTCTATATTTGTGTCCATCATTTCTTTCAAACAATATCAGCTTAATGAAAAAGAGAAAATTCAATTTAGCATGGTCACAACTGAGAATGAATTGAACTCAATAATTCAAGAAGCAAACAAACCAATACTCATTGATTTTTATGCAGACTGGTGTGTCGCCTGCCTTGAATTTGAAAAATATACTTTCCAAGATATAAATGTTCGAGGTGAACTCGATAACTTCATCCTCGTGAAAGTCGATGTGACAGATTTTAATGAGAATGATAAAAAAATTATGAATCGATTCAATATTTTTGGACCTCCCGCCATTGTATTTTTTAACTCGAATAGCGAGGAGTTACAAAAAAAACAAATTTTTGGATTCATGAATGCTGAAAATTTTCTCAAACACATCAAGGACATTAAATGAAAAAATTACCCATTATCTTATTAATTTCTTTGGCATTTATTGTTGGCATTGGAACTAATATTTTTATGAATTCATCCGAAGAACCGCAGATTACTGAAGCAGGAAGTGAAGCAGCTATGGATCTTCCTTTTATGATTGAAAATGGAGGCAAGGTATCATTAAATGATATTGAATTTAAGAAAATGTTAATCATTAACTTTTGGGCTAGCTGGTGTGAGCCATGTAAAAAAGAAATACCGGAACTTAATAGCTTCAATGAAAGTTTGGATAAGGATAACAATATTCGCCTTATTGGCGTTGCAATAGATAATATGGATGAGGTCATTTCCTTTACCAGCGAAATACCAATTTCATACTCGAATCTAACAGATGAAAAAAATGGTTTTTTGTTAAGTCGTCACTTTGGTAATGACAAGGGTGTATTGCCATTCACTGTCGTGGTAGATAAAAACTATCAAATCCTACATAAATTTCATGGTGAAATAACCAAAAAAGACCTATTAAATGTTGTTAAATAGCATTTAAATGTCGTTAAATATAGTTAATTTGTCATTATTTAAATTTTAAATATCCTACAATAAAGCATTTATCTTTTTATATATTAAATTCACTATTTTAGTAGACAAATGTCGTTAAATTCGGCAAACTGGTGTTCTACTGTAGAGATTAATTATGAAAATAGCTTTAATTAATGGACCTAATCTAAATCTTCTTGGACAGCGAGAACCAGATGTTTATGGCAATCAAGGTTTGGAAGATATTAATAATGAACTTCAAACTCTATTTCCAGAAATAACTTTTAGTTTTTTTCAAAGCAATAGTGAATCAGAGATTGTAAATTTTATTCATACATTAAAAGTTGACTATATCGTTATCAATCCTGCAGCATTTACCCATACTTCAGTAGCCATTAGAGATGCTATCTTAGGAGTAGGTATACCTTTTTACGAAATTCATTTATCAAATGTTCATGCTCGGGAGGAGTTTAGGCATAAATCTTATTTTTCAGATAAAGCCAAGGCAGTGATATGTGGTTTAGGTAAGGATGGTTATTCAGCAGCAATTCAACACATTGTTAAAAATTCATAAAAGGTAAGAATCATGGACTTAAGAAAACTAAAAAAACTAATCGACTTGGTTGAAGAATCGGGAATTAGTGAATTAGAATTAACTGAAGGTGAAGAAAGTGTGCGTATCAGTCGCCAAGGTCAAGTGGTGCAACAACCTCAACAATACACTATACCTCAACAA
>JAYQUI010000004.1:0-14938 GCA_038147655.1 Nitrosomonadales bacterium | reverse complement strand
ATTGCACTTCGCATCCTAAGAGCCTGTCGCCAGATGGGTATTAAAGTGGTAACTGTTCACTCAGAGGCTGACGTAGATGCAAAATATGTCAAACTTTCTGATGAGTCCGTCTGTATAGGTCCAGCGCCATCAAACCTCAGTTACTTAAATATTCCAGCCATAATTAGCGCTGCGGAAGTAACTGATGCTCAAGCCATTCATCCTGGATATGGTTTTCTTTCTGAAAATGCAGATTTTGCTGAACAAGTTGAAAAAAGTGGGTTTACTTTCATTGGTCCTAAATCAGAAACCATCAGATTGATGGGAGATAAAGTAAGTGCCAAGGAAGCCATGATAAAAGCTGGCATTCCAGTTGTTCCTGGCTCTGATGGTGAATTGAGTAGTAATCCTGATGAGATTATAGACACCGCTAGAAAAATTGGATATCCAGTAATTATTAAAGCAGCCGGTGGTGGTGGTGGACGAGGAATGAGAGTGGTTCACACTGAAGCATCATTACTAAATGCTGTTTCAATGACAAAAAATGAAGCGCACAGCTTTTTTGGTAATGCCGCGGTGTACATGGAAAAATATTTAGAGAAGCCTAGGCACATTGAATACCAAGTGCTCGCAGATAATTATAAAAATGCGATCCATCTCTTCGAGAGAGATTGCTCCATGCAACGGAGACATCAAAAAGTCATTGAAGAAGCTCCTGCTCCAGGATTATCAGATAAGTTAAGAAAAAAAATGGGTGAAAAATGTGCTGATGCTTGTAGAAAAATTGGTTATCGAGGAGCCGGCACCTTTGAGTTTCTTTACGAAAATGATGAATTTTACTTTATTGAAATGAATACTCGAATTCAGGTAGAGCATCCTGTCACAGAAATGATTACTGGTGTTGACCTCATTCAAGAACAAATAAAAATCGCAGCTGGTGAGAAGTTAAGCTACCGCCAGAAAGATATCGTGATTAACGGTCATGCAATGGAATGTCGCATTAATGCTGAAGATTCATATTCTTTCATACCATCCCCAGGCCTCATCAATCGGTTCCATGTGCCTGGAGGTCCAGGCATCAGGGTTGATACCCATGTTTATGGGGGTTATCGCGTTCCATCGCATTATGACTCGATGATCGGTAAGCTAATCGCTCATGGAGATACACGTGAAAAAGCTGCTGCAAAACTGCAAATGGCTCTTTCAGAAATGTATTGCGAGGGAATTAAAATTAATATTGATCTCCATCGTGATTTATTAATAGATCTAGCTTTCCTTAAGGGTGGAGCAAGTATTCATTACTTGGAAGAAAAATTAGGAATGAAAAAATAGGTGATCTCTTTATCACTGATAATAGATGATGATATTGCACAGTCCATTGGTGACCATCTCCTAGAACTCGACGCACTGTCTCTAAGCTTTAGCGACTCTGATTTAGACACACAGAATGAAGTCGCGATTTTTGGAGAGGACCCTGATGATCATGAAAGGTATTGGAAAAATACCAAGGTCATAGCCCTATTTCAGGATGATCATACTATCACAGAGGTAATTAATTCTATTCACAATACGTTTAACATTCATATCGATCAGATTCAGGTTGAGCCTGTTGCAGAAAAAGACTGGGTTAAAGAAACTCAGTCGCAATTTAAACCGATCCAAATTAATGACAAAATTTGGATCATTCCCTCCTGGCACAAAATAAAAAATAATAGTGCGATTAATATTCACCTAGATCCTGGATTGGCATTTGGGACAGGGTCACATCCCACCACCAAACTTTGTTTAGATTGGTTAACCAAAATTGATCTTATTGATAAATCCGTTTTAGATTATGGATGTGGATCGGGAATTTTAGCTATTGCGGCAAAAAAATTAGGGGCTGAATTAGTTGCTGGAACGGACATCGATCCTCAGGCAATAACCGCCAGTCATCAGAATGCAGAGAATAACCAAACGAGTACCATTAACTTTTACACATCAGACGAATCAACAAATGACCTTTATGATATTGTTGTCGCAAATATATTATCGAGTGCACTGAAAGTGTTAGAGCCACTTATACATTCTAAATGTAAACCACAAGGGCGCATCGCACTATCGGGTATTTTGCAATCACAGGAAAATGAAATCAAAAAAATATATGCACATAACTTTATTTTTGAAAATTCTTTATATCAAGATGGTTGGGTATGTATGACTGCATTAAGAAAGTCATAGCTGTTGGATATTCTTTAATATTTGTTCACTCTTTTTAATATATAAGCCCTTATCTTCTTCACTCATTTTATTTATCTGCATTTTCACAATACCCATTCTTGGATTATTATCTAACAATCTTGGGTTATTTAAAAAAAAGTTCCAGTAGAGACTATTGAAAGGACAAGAGTTCTCTGCAAATTTAGTCTTCACATCGTACTGACAAGATTTACAGTAATTTCCCATCTTATTAATATAAGAGCCAGATGAGACATAAGGTTTTGTAGCCAACAAACCTCCGTCAGCATATTGTGACATGCCTAAGACATTTGGCATTTCAACCCATTCGATGGCATCTATGTAAATTGCTAAAAACCATTCATGAACTTGCTTTGGGTCAACTTCGCTCAGTAACATAAAATTTCCAAGTATCATTAATCTTTGGATATGGTGGGCATATGCATGTTGCAAAGATTGCTGTATCGATTTTTGCAAGCAGTTCATGTTAGTTCTTCCATGCCAAAAAAACTCCGGTAACTTGTTCTTAAATTTTAAAAAGTTACTCTGTCCATATTCAGGCATTTTTGCCCAATACACTCCTCGAATGTATTCTCGCCAACCAATAATCTGTCTTATAAATCCTTCGACAGCACTTAAATTAGATAAATCTTTTTTTAAGTGCTCCTCGACTGTTTTAGCAATCATCAGTGGTGATAGCATTTTAGTATTGAGCGCAAAAGAGATTAATGAGTGAAATAGAAATGGATTTTCATTCGCCATGGCGTCCTGAAAATCACCAAATTTATCAAGGCTGGATCTTATAAAATGATCTAGAACTTGTAATGACTCCTCCGCATTACCTGGCCAATTAAAATCTTTTACATCAACGGACCCAATGTACCCAATTTCTAATTCATCAATCTCATCCTTGAGATGTCCTACTTCATGATTGAACTTGATACGGTCCGGGACAGGTTGTTTTGGATCCCACTTTTTCCTATTGTCTTGATCATAATTCCACTTATCACCGATAGGTTTATCATCAACCATCAAGATGGAATATTTTTTCCTGATGTGGCGGTAGAATTCTTCCATTCTCCATATTTTTTTATTTGTGAAAAAATCACTTAAGTCCTGTCTATGGGTCAAAAAATGTTCTGTCGAATAAGATTGATGTACTAAACCGATTTGATTGGCTATCTTTCTCATTTCTTGATCCAATCGATATTCATCAGGCATCTGATATTCAAATTTATTGATATCTGAATTTATATCAATAAATTTCTGAATATTTTTATAAAAAGATTGCTGATTATCCGGGTCTTTTAATTTGATATACCGCACAACATGGCCTTGTTGCTCTAATTCTTTTGCAAAGTTTCGCATCGCATGCATGAACGCAAGCATTTTTTGAATGTGGTGCTTCGCATAAGTCATTTCAGGAATAATTTCCATCATCAAATAGATCACATTGTGATCAATTTGCTTGAACCAGCTGTGCTTGTTATTTAGCTGATCGCCCAATAATAATCTAAGTGTTTTCATTCCAGTACATCTCATATTGATTATCTATGTCGTAAGTATTCTTCTGCTTTTCAACATTGAATCGTCTGCCACCTCTAGGATCCGTTCCATACCCAGCGATGTATATCCAATTCCCCTGATTAGAATAAATATCAAAATCGATCAAATATTTTTGGAAAAAATCAGCGCCAATTCGCCAATCTATTTTCATTTCAAAAATAATAAAGGAGGCTAATATCTGTCTCATTCGATTTGATAAGAATCCACTATTTTGCAACTCTCTAATACCTGCATTGATAAATGATGATTCTGTATTTGCCTCTTCTAAATTAATTATGTTGTCCTGACTTGTTTCATTAATCTCTTTATTTTTTAGTCCGAATGGGAAATATAGTTTCCTGTCATATTTAAAATGTAAAAGTCTAAAGTAATCTCTCCACAATAGTTCAAACAATATCCAATAAGTACTCTCGTTAGCCCCATTATTTTCTTCATAATTTTTAAGAGATGTAAATATTTGTCTTGCTGAAATTAAACCATGTGCAAGCCACACTGAAAATTTTGTTGAAAAATCATTGCCCATTAACTCATTTCTTGTCTCTTTATATTCAAGTGCTTTATTATCTGAAAAATAATCCTTCACATAGCTTTGAGCACCATTTTCACAGATAGTGTAGTGATTTAAAAAATCTACACTGCCCCTATATGTATTTTTATAATTTGGTAATTGGCATGATTTAATATTTAAAAGATCTGCAGGCTTTTGAAAGGTTAAAATTTTATTTAAGGTGACAGTAATAGGTTTTGATTCCACCTTCTTTCTAAATGTTGTAAAGGTGTCAGATAAATTGTTTACATCAAAGTTAAGGTCACCAATATTGAGCAATGAGGAGTCCCAGTAGGACACTACATCTGGTTTAGTGATGCTTAATTCCTCATCTTTTTCGTAAGGACTAATTATTTTTTCACAATATATTTTATTAATCTGGTGGTGTTTTGCTAAAGAAGAAAATATAGCTGAAGGCTCGCCCTCAATAATATACAGTTCATGCCCTAAGTCGGATAAATTTATCTTAAGTTGATTCAGCGCATCAATTAAAAATTTATTCTTATGATTTTCTTCACCATCAAGAATTCTTAAATGTCGATTAACTATATAAATAAAAGAAATGCTTGTTGAATCTTTGATACATTGAACCAAGGGGTAATTATCATTAATTCTAAGATTGTTTCTAAACCAGAAAATATTATGTGACACGATGATTTTTACACCTTTGCGAGCAATACTTTACTTCATCCCAACATCTTTCCCATTTCTTTCGCCATGAGAAAGGTCGCTGACATGTGACGCATATTTTTTGTGGTAAGTTTTGTTTGTGCATATTTCTAAGATGATATTAAAGGGGTTTGGTTCTTCAATATTTAGCTAATTTAATAAAAATGCTTATAATAAGTAATGCATTCGATATCAACACTCATTATTACTTTGATCCTAGCCTCATGTGCTTCGACTAACCAAAACATACAACGTCCTGCACCACATAATGACTTTACTGGTAAAATTGTTGAAAAATATTTCGCCGGGGAAGATACAAATGACTACATGATGCGGGCATGTAAGGTATATGGCGGCCTCAATCAGGATAGTGTTCAAAAAAAGGGCAGTGATCTGCTACTTCAAGATATATTCGAATTTAAATGTAATTTTGCCAATAAATTATCTGACGAGTTAGAAATTGATGGGAAATCATCCAAACGCCTGAACGGTACCATAGCCAAACAAAAATGCGAAAGACTTGGTTTTAAAGTGGGTTCTAAAGATTTTGCAAACTGCCTTCAGGAGCTTACACAATGAAAAAGTTTTTTTTACTATTGGTCCTTGCTAATTATTCTTTTGCTGATGAGTTAACTTATATCTGTGAAGGATTGAGTCATTTTGAACTTGTTGGTGCCAGTGGTGCAAAAGAGGAACAGCAGTCAAGGGAATACAAATTTGAAGATTTAACCTTGATTGACCTCAATAACATTGAATGTGAAAAGTCCAAAACTACTATGATATGTAAATCAAATCTACTAAATATCAGATCACTCAATTTGGATTTAAAAACATTAAAAATTACTGACTCGTTATCAGGAAATAAAGGTTTTGGACATTATATTGAAAATTTTGAGGGCCAATGTCAGATAAAATAAATATTAAAGAGCTATCGCCTAATGCCTTTGATGTAACAATATACTCAAATACTGAAACAACACACCAAGTTACAATTTCTGATACATTCATCACTAAATATCAAATAAAAAAACTAACAAAAAAAGAAATTATTGAAAAATCATTCATATTTCTTTTAGAGAGAGAATCTAATACATCTATCTTAAGAAAATTCGATATTGAAGTCATAGGCAATTACTTTCCAGAGTATAAAAAATTATTCAAATAACAGAAACTTAACAAAATTGATCTAGTCATTTCATATTATGAATTTGGAGTGATTATGTTTAAATATTTTTATATAACAATCCTATCCTGCGTATTATTCTTAAATCCATTGTCTGCTGAAGAGATTAAAGATGGCCTCTATCAAGAGTTCTTTGAAAATAAATATCCGAAATTTGAAATCACTTATAAAAATGGAAAGAAAAACGGGAAAGAAAAATTTTGGTATGAGAATGGTCAAATTAAAATGGAAAGTGACTTTAAAGATGGTAAGGAACATGGTTACTGGAAGCAGTGGTATGAGAACGGACAGATAAAGCTTAAAGTTGAATATAAAGATGGAAAAGAAAATGGCCTATGGGAACAATGGTTTGACAATGGTCAACAAAAATCAAAAAGTTCGTGGGTGAATGGTACCAAAGATGGACATGAATGGATTTGGAATAAAGAGGGTCAATTGATTTCCAAAGACTTATATCAAAATGGAAAAATAGTTAAATGACTTGAAATTTTCTTTAAGAGCTCCCATATATAAATTATGGTCGTTATGCCTAATGGGTAACACCATGATTTTTTATTTTGCTTAATTAAAGGAGATAAATATGAAAATTTCATTTGGTAACTTATATCCAAGTACACTTGGTTTTGAAACTGTTTTAAGAGATATTGAAGCACTGATGGAGAACTCGATTGAGTCCGTCCATGAAAAATTTCCCCCACACAACATTATCAAACATAATGAAGCCTCATATTCAGTTGAATTAGCTGTTGCTGGCTTTAATCAATCTGATATTGATGTTTCGGTTAAGGATGGACTGCTTATTATCAAAGGTGATAAGTCGAAAGATGATACAAATATACAATTCCTTCATAAGGGAATTTCTAATCGATCATTTACAAAAACAATTCGATTAGCAGATACCATTGAAGTTAAAGGAGCAGATCTAGAATCTGGTGTCCTTAAAATCGCGCTTGAAAATATTATTCCAGAATCAAAAAAACCAAAAAAAATTGAAATAAATGGAATAAAGAACCTTGCATCACAACAGTTAAATTCTTTAACTGCTTAAGCATATTTTTAAAAAGGAGTAATGCACATTTACTCCTTTTTTTTAAACCCATCAATTATTAAACAGCCATCGGGGTCCATACATGGCCAGTCAGACTGAGGGCCGCAACTATTTCCTGTTATTTTTTTCTGGACCGGTTCATAAAATTGAACCTGATTATTATTGTCATTAGAGCTTATGTTTTTATTTTTTTCACTTATTTTTTCAGTAGAAAAAACAAATTGGGGATTAAGGAATAAACTAAATATTAATCCGAACCGGAGAGGTCTGTTATAGAATATACCCCAGTTGGACGATCTTTTTCTGTTTTCCATGATCTTCTTTTGACAATTCTGCAACGATCTCGATTAATATCAGAGGCACCGAACTTTAGTTTAGCATTTGGAATAACACGATATATATGCCTTTCTAAACCATCAATTGTTTCAGGGGCATCATCATGAGCACAAAATATTAATACTCGCTGTTGCCTACTGTCCTCTTGTCGGATGATGACTAAATCATCACGCTTTAATTCTTTAAAATATTTTTTTAATCTATCTAATTCTTCTTTAGTAATCGGTTCAGTTTTTAATAAACTCACTCTTTTTGTTAAAGAAATTGCATTTGCATTGAGTTTATCTTTACTCAAAATCTGTGGGATAAAACGAACGATCCACTTATCTGATAGTTTTGATTTTTTCAGATTAGCAACAATTTCATCGACAGGGTATTTTGATAGGATTGGTGGTCTCATATATTTAAGATTATATTAAAAAATAAACCGATATAGTAAACAATTGATAAAGATATGATTGAAGCAATAATTATAAAAACAATCTTGCGAACAAACTCGGCCCTTAGATCATTACTATTGATAATGCGATATAGATAAAAACCGACGAGGTAGGAAGGCAATATAGCAATTACCCATAACCATTTTTGCTCTTTAAAGCCTAACCAAAAGCATATACCGAGTGAAATAAGCACAACAATTCCGCCCAGTCTGGACCAAAAATTATGTTTCATGACGTTATAATAATAGATATGCAAAAAGATACAAAATTTACACGTTTTGATGCCATCATTTTAGGCTCTACATTTCTTACAGCCGTGATTACCTTTCTTATTTATATTGGTTTTAGTTTATATAAGTATATTAAAGGAGGAGTATGGGTTAAATCTTTATCGGCATGTGAGGTGTTTAATTTATTTTGTTCAGATAATTTTATTATTAAATTAATAGGTGACCTAGAAGCTATTCTTTTTGTATCACTTGTCTTTGGATTATATTTCCTTATTCATTTCTACCTGGTTAAAAAGTGAAATATCTTTTTTTTCTATCTCTGATGCTATGTCACTACTCATTTGCGTTGGAGTGTATTGGGCAGGTTTCTCAACGATACGAAATTAATGATCAAATTCATGACCAACAAGATCTTTTAAACGTTTTATTAAATGTTTCATTCGATAAAAAGTATAAAACGATTAATTTTGATATTGAAAATAAACTAAGAATCAATAATGAGATGAATTACCCATGTGAGCCACAATCATCAAGAACAGTGTGTTCAAAAAGGGCTACTTTTTTATCAGAAATGGGAGAGCGTGATCCTAATACAGGCACGCAGTATGAATCAACAGCCCATACACAATACTTTATGGAAATTATTTATGATAATGAAAGCAAAGACCTTATTTTTGATCACCAAATAAAATCAACAGTGAGTAAACCAAAAAAAATTCAATCTAGCGAAATCGCCTCAGGAAAATTTAAATGCAAATAGATTTTTTTTGGATAGAGATAGTTATATTTATCATCCTTATTTTGTTGCTAATTATTATTATTTATTTAGCCAACCGTTAACTAATATGCGATTTCCTGAAAAGCATAATCATAAATCTTTCCTGAGTGCTTAAGACTTAATTCATCAATCACCTTTTTTAACATTGCGGCAGACTTAGATGGAGTAAATATTTCATGCTTTACAAATCCTGAATAGGGTTTAGATAATTTACTATCAACTGTGCCCGGATGCATGCCGCAAACTATTATATTCTTATATTTTCTTCTTAACTCAATTGATAAATTTTTAATCATCATATTTAGTGCAGCTTTACTCATCCTGTAAGCATACCAACCTCCCAATTCATTTTCAGAAATACTCCCTACACGAGCTGATAAAAAAACTATTTTTGTATAATCCGTTAGATTATTACTCAGCTGTCTAAGCAATATGAGCGGTGCAACACAATTAATATGGTACGAAAATTGAAAAGCATTTTTATCAATATCTTTTAAACTTTTTTCAGGTTTATAGTGCTCATTATGCAAATGTCCTGTAGCAAAAATAATTACATCAAACTTAATTTCTCCATTTAAATTTATCTCATCCTGTTGATCATAATCATAGGTAATTTGGTTAATGTGTGGGTCTAAATTTTGTTTTTTTCTAGATGCAATAGTTAGATGGATATCATTATTATCATATTCACTGATCAAGGCTGATCCTATGGCTCCAGATCCTCCTATTATTAGTATTTGTTTCATTTATTGAATCTTTCTTATATTTCTTTATCTATAACACATGATATTTTTTATAAAAACAACTATCGCTGTTGCCATCATTTTAATTGCATCTGAGCTCAGTAAAAAAAGCACTACCCTTGCTGCCATGCTTTTAGCTATGCCCATCGTCCTATTTGTTTCTTTTGCACTGATTTATCAACAAAATAAAGATAATTTACACATTGCAAAATTAACACACGAGACTGTACTTTATATCCTACCGGTGTTGCCCTTTTTGTATCTTTTATCCGTATTGCTGAAGTTAGGTATAAATTTTTATCTGTCCTTATTTTTAGTCACAATTGGTATATGTTTAGTCACATATACCCTCAACTATTTTTTAACAAACATGAACTAACCGGATAATGTTATTCAACTGCATGTGGGCAACAGTTAATGCAAATAATGATGGAAATAATAATTCGATAAACGAAACCTGAATTAATTCATTACATATCAGCCATACAATCAAAACAGGAATTGTAAAAATTACCATCCAGATCGTATCTTTTTTTAGCTGAAATTGATGATTCATTAATGCTCTCATTCCATGATAAAAACAAAAATAATAACCAAACCAAAATAGTGGGTCTAAAAAGTAACCGGATATCAGCATCACAAATAATACTGACGTCTCACTCCACAGCATCTTTTTAAACGCAATTCTCAACCACCCTATAAGACAAATAATAAATAATATTTGTATACAAATAATGACTATTTTATTCATTTGATATTCAGCTAAATTAACAAAAATTAAATTAACCGTTTCGGGATGAAAAAATATTGGGATCATTGTGACTAGGAAACCCCATGTTATTTTCTGTAATTTATTTAATGAATAATTTTTAAGATCGCTATCACCGAAGTGATATATGGACATCAAAAATAAAATAAATAATCCTATAGTTGGAAAGGCTAACCAAATTAAAATAGAAATTAAAACAATAAGAAGATAAATTAAGTATATTTTGAATCGAGAATTTTTTTTAATACTTAGTTCCCAAACTATTTTTCCATCGAGCGCACCATGTCCCAAACCAATCGATGTTATCGCAATAAAAAATATCAGAATTAAAGGGTGGATACCTAAAGAATAAACCTCATCAAGACTTTGATAAGGATAAAAGCTAATCAAGAGTATCCCTAAAATTGAAAAAAGGAGATGATGAATATTTATTTTATTTAATAAGTGCATTTATCATTATTTTCTTAGGGGTATTCATTAATATTTTGAAGATGTCATATAGTTTTGGAATATCTGCTAAAAACCTTATCACTGATGCAATATCATTTGTATTAAATAATTTTACAAATATAGAGCTAGCAAGGCCTGGATAATAATAACAAGCTTTCAAAAATATTTTATCTAAAAAACTAATAAGTTTTTTTTCTTTAAAAACTAGGTCTTTGAGATTTGTATTTCTATTAATTATTGACCACTGTGCTGCTCTTAAAAGCATATACCCAGAAGATGGTCGTGCAAAGCCGCCATCAAGACCTATATTAATGATACGAGCAGTTCTATGAAATTTATGATCTACCGACATTGGGATGACGCCTTTTTCTTTTTTAATAATTTTTACAAAATTAAATGTTGCTAAAGATTTCTTATGAATCTTCTCAAGGTTCTCAAAATGTACTTTTTTTCCAAATGCAGTGGTTTCAATTAGTATTGATTTTTGATCAAAGGGTAAATTATAGTTAAACAAGACTTTATTATTTGATTGTAAAAAATGCATTAATTGGCATGTGTCGTGTTTGTGTTTATCTTTTATTTGAATTTTAGTACCAACAAAATATTGAAATAACATTTTTTTATTTTTCAGTGATTTCTTAGCTAGAGAAGCACTAGAAATTAAATACTGACTTTGAAACGTATTTTTTTTAGTCTTGACGTTGACTTCGTTATACATTTCTTTAACTGAAATAACCTGATCATAAATAATTTCAACCTTATCTTTTAAACTATTAAAAATAGTTTCAATTACCTGCTTATAGTCATAAGTGTTATAGCTGTAGGGTGAAATATTTTTTTTAATCGAAATCTCTTCATTGCTGATTGATATTTTTTTATATGCTTTATCTGCATGAATGTCATACTCTTTTTTTAGATCAAGCAATCCTGGCCCCTGCCAACTGCTAATATATCTGCTTTCAATTTTTTTACTTTTTTCGATTATTAATACTTTTAAACCAGAATGCGTGTCTAAATACTGTTTTAAAAATAGTAAGCTTGATAATCCACGTCCGATAATGATTAAGTCATACATTTTAATTGTTAGTGCTCGGTGAATTCTTAATTGGAAGATGAAGCATATTATTATGAATAGGCTGATAATTTTTATTTTTTTTACTCTTGAGTAAGAATTTTAGTGTATGAAATAACTTTTCAGAACCATTCAAATACACCCTCCCATTCGTGAAGGGTTGTTCCTTTTTAATTATTTTTTTACCGATGCCCTGATATAGATTTGATGCTAGTCCGAATGCCATTGAAACTTCTTTTGGTAAAAATTTTATAGCATAATTTGCACTATTAAAATATTTGTCAGCAATATTTAAAATTCTTAATTTCTCTTGCTCTACCTTTGTAATAAGATCAGGTTTTGTTAAAACATCACTGGGCGATACCGCTCCAATTAAATTTTCAGGAATATATATCCTTCCCCTGAGTGCATCCTCTTGAATATCTCGAACAATGTTTACAAGCTGCATTGCTATTCCTAAGTCAATTGCAAAAAATTTAAGATTTTCATCTTTTATATTAACCGCATCACATACCATCAGTCCAACAACACCTGCGACGCGGTAACAATACCTCAATAGTTCATTGATTGATTTCGGTTGTTCAAAATTTATATCACTTTCTTGTCCCAAAATAAATTCTTCAAAGTATTTAATTTGAGGAAATTGATCATCACCTAATCTTTTCAATGATTCAAACTTATTCTGTAAATTTTCTCTAGTAAGATCTTTTTTTAATAAGCCTATCTCTTTAATAGCAGCTTCTTTACTTTGCTCATCTACAATGTCATCTAATTTTCTACACATCTCATAGATTGAATAAATGGGATCAATATAGTCTTTACCAAGAAATTTTGAAGCCCAGTAAAATGATTTACCATTCTGTTTAATTATTTGTCTGCTATCGCTCATTTAATATTCTTTCTATAACTTTTGCAGAATTTAATACACCAGGAACACCTGCGCCAGGATGGGTACCAGCCCCAACATAGAATAAATTTTTATAATAATCATCTTTATTGTGAGTTCTAAACCATGCTGATTGGGTGAGAATTGGAGCAATTGAAAACCCCGATCCATGAGGTGTCATATAAGACTCCTTAAAGTCATTAGGTGTCATCACGAATAGATCATCAATATGTTTTTCTAAATCAGGCATAATTGTTTTAGCTAATGCTTTGACCACCTTGTTTGCATATTCATTTTTAATTTCGTCCCATGATATATCTGCTTGTAAATTTGGCACTGGAACTAAGGCATAGAAACTATCATGATTTATTGGTGCAAAGCTTTGATCTGTAGCTGTTGGTCTATGCAGATAGATTGAGAAGTCTTCTGCTAAAACTTTCTTATTAAAAATATCATCTAGTAATTCTTTATAACGTGGTCCCATCCATATAGTATGATGTGCAATCTCTGGATAAGTTGTTCTTGTTCCAAAAAATAATACAAATAAGCCCATGGAATGTTTTGCAAACTTTTTCAAGAATCTATTTTGGATTGATTTTTTTTCTTCTCCTAAAAAGATTGAATTTACAGTGATTGGGTCAGAGTTAGAAACCACTAAATCGGTATTAATAGAGGCTTGGTTCTTAATGTGAACTCTGGATATATTATTTCTATTCACTTCCAATCTCTCTACTTCATGATTTGTTTTTACGGTGATGCCCTGCCGTATCATCAAATTCTTCAGCTCTTCCACAACTTTTGCCATCCCTCCCATGGCAAAATAAATTCCCCATTTTTGTTCCAACGCATGAATCAATGCATATATCGATGATGTTTGAAATGGGTTGCCTCCGACAAGTAATGGTTGAATCGAAAATACATTTCTCAAATTTTGATCATTTAGGTAAGTCGAGACAAACTTATATACTGACTGGTATCCCTTTAATCTTAGAATGTCTGGAGCATGTTTGAGCATTGTCGATAATTTATGAAATGGTTTATCCGCAAGTTCTTGGTATCCTATTTCAAATATTTCTTGTGCTTTTTTTAGCATGCGGTTGTACCCATCCACATCTTTTGGATTGATTCGTTTTATTTGTTCCAGCATTTGTTCACGATCAGGTACATAATCAAATTCAAATCCATTTACAAAATAGAATCTATACCAAGGATCTAATGGCTTAAATTCTAAATGATCCTCAAGATTTTCATTAAATAATTCAAAAAGTTCATAAAATAAGTTTGGGGCTGTGATAACTGTTGGTCCTGCATCATGAATATATTTTTCTCTTTTGAATTGCTGCGCTCTTCCTCCAACTTCATCTAGTTTTTCCAATAACGTCACCTCATGGCCCATCGCCCTTAACCTTAATGCAGCTGCTATACCTCCAAAACCAGAACCAATGACGGTTGTTTTCATAATGTTTCTTTCATTTGATTAGCGATGCTTATAAATATTGGTTGAAGAATAATGGGGACCTGATGTATATATCTATCAATCTCATTTAATTTTTTTATGATTCGACCATGCGCATCTGTTAATGACAATTTAATGGAATGCTTATAATTATTTTTTTGGTTGTTTTCTTTTATTAGAATGCTTATAAAATTTAAATGATTTAACGATATATCAGTTTTTTTGCTTTTAATATTTTTATAATCGTTAATCATCTGGTAGGCAAGGCCTATGCTATTCATTAATTTATTGAGTCCATTTAATTCTGATTCGGGTAGCTCTTTGCATCGAAACATTCCATCTAATGGTGTCATCAATAGTGGTCCTGTTTTTTCATAAGCGATTTGTTCGTAATCTTTCATACTTATTTTTTTAATGTCCACTCCAACATCAGACACTTGTCCAACGATAATTTTTTTCATGCTCAATGATAATGAATTTAATAAAATAGTTTGATGCCAACCTGTTTCTATTTCCGATAATTTTTGAAATGCTTGAGCAATAATAAAGTCACCAAGACATATGGCAGC
>JAYQUI010000003.1:27241-38382 GCA_038147655.1 Nitrosomonadales bacterium | reverse complement strand
CGACGAGCTGCCAGACTGCTCCACCCCGCGATCGAATAAATCACCACCAAATTATCTAATTTTCTGAGTGATTTTGACACCAGTAGTGTCAAAGAAGCGAAACTATATCAGGTTTAAATTACCCTTGTCAAACACTTTCTCGCTATTTTTTTATTATTTTTTGTAAATAATTTGTAACAAAGTAAAAAAACGTTAAATAAGGAATTTATTGACCTTATTTACATACCCAATTGGGTCATCTAATTGACCCCCTTCAGCTAAAATTGCTTGATCAAAAATAACCGATGAATAATCATTAAATAATTGATTATCTTCAATTTTTTCAAGTTTTTTAATAAGCTCGTGATTTGGGTTCACCTCTAAAATCGGTTTATTTTCAGGCGTACTTTGTCCAGCTGCCTTTAAAATACGCTCCAAATTGCCTGAAATATCATGTTCACCAACAACTAAACATGCCGGAGAATTGGTTAGACGATGCGTTACTTTCACCTCTTTTACTTTGTCTCCTAGCGATTTCTTGATTTTTTCAACAATACTCTTCGCCTCTTTCTCGATTTTTTCTTTTTCTGCTTTTTGTTCTTCAGTATCTAATTTACCAAGATCAAGATCACCCTTCGCAATAGATTGAAGCTTTTTGCCATCAAATTCATGTAAGCTCGAGACTAACCACTCATCCACACGATCGCTTAACAGAAGCACTTCGATATTTTTTTGTTTGAAAATTTCCAAATGTGGGCTATTTTTTGCTGCCTGATGAGAGTCTGCAGTGATGTAGTAAATCGACTCTTGCTCTTTAGGCATATTTTTAATGTAGCTTTCAAAGCTCACCGATTGCTCATCTGTGTTGGACGAAGCAAATCGTAATAACTTAGCAATGCTTTCTTTGTTTGCAAAATCTTCTGCAGGCCCTTCTTTTAGAACTTTACCAAACTCATTCCAGAAGCTTTGATATTTTTCTGGCTCTTTTTCAGACATTGTTTGTAAAGATGAAAGTACTCTTTTGGTCACACCCGATTTTATTGAATCCACTAGAGGTGAGTCTTGGAGGATTTCCCTCGATACATTCAAAGATAAATCTTGGGAATCAATTACGCCCTTAACAAATCGTAAATATTGCGGTATCAATTTTTCATTTGCGTCCATCACAAAAACTTTACGGACATATAACTTGATGGAATTATTATTTTCACGATCATACAAGTCAAATGGAGCTTTTTTTGGCAGATAAAGTAGCGAAGTGTATTCTGTTTTCCCTTCTACCCGGTTGTGGTAGTAAGCCAACGGTTCTTCAGAGTCGTAAGACAAAGATTTATAAAACTCTTCATACTCTTTTTGTTTAATTTCGCTTTTGGCTCTTGTCCAAATGGCATTCGTGTTATTAATAGTTTCTAATTCTTCTAATTTCACCAATTCATCTTTTTTCATGTCAGTTTTATACATCTGAATTGGAATGGAAATATGATCAGAGTATTTTCTTATAATTGATTGCAGTCGCCACGCATCTGTAAACTCCTTCTCATCATCTTTTAGTTTAAGAATAACTGAGGTTCCTCTAGATTCTTTTTCTATTTCGTTAATCGTAAATTCACCATCAGCTTGCGATGACCAACTATAAGCTTGGGTGTTTCCAGCTTTTCTCGTTCGCACAGTCACTTCTTTGGCAATAATAAAAGAAGAGTAAAAGCCTACTCCAAACTGACCAATTAAGTTTGCATCTTTTTTGTTATCCCCAGACATGTTCGCCAAAAACTCTTTCGTTCCTGAACGAGCGATAGTGCCTAAGTTATTGACTAAATCATCACGATCCATACCGATGCCATTGTCTGTGATAGTTAATGTGTTTGCTTTCGAATCAAAATCAACAATAACTTTTAGATCAGAATCTCCTTCATACAGCTTGTCGTTGTCTAATGCCTCAAATCGTAATTTATCAGTGGCATCACTGGCATTGGATATCAACTCCCTAATCGCAATTTCCTTGTTGCTGTATAGAGAGTGGATCATAAGATTTAATAATTGTTTTACTTCTGTTTGAAAATTAAGTTTTTCTGATTTAGCCATAAGTTGTTGATAAAAAATGTTAATAAAGAAGTTAAATGGGGTTAAGTTGAATTATTTCAAGCTTTTAAGATAATTTTTTGAGCTTCTGAGGCTAAATAAAACCCCATCGTTGCGGTCACCATTACTGATGAACCATACCCTGCACAATTTAAATTGCTTTCAATATTGTCGCATTGCTGAGGTTTTATAATCTGCTCATCTGAAAAGATCGCTATTACCTTGGATTTTTTCTTACCTATGTGTTTTTTCTTAAACTCTTTTCTTACTTTTGCAAGCAACGGATCGCCATAAGTATCTAATAAATCTTTGACTTTGATTTTTTCTGGATTCAGCCTCCCGCCTGCAGAGCCAGAAATAACCAGGTTTATTTTTTTGTCTGAACAATAGTCTGCTAATGCGCATTTGACTTTAACTTGATCGATGGCGTCAACAACGACATTATGCTCCTCATGTATCAAGGAAGATAAATTATCAATTGACAAAAAATCGTCAATTAGAATTAATTCGCAATTTGAATTAATGCTTTGAATTCGATCACTCAACCCTTGAAGTTTGGACTGGCCAATATTTTCTTCTGTTGCTTGGATCTGTCTATTAATATTAGAAGCAACGATATGATCCATATCAATAAGGGTTAATTTGCCTATTCCACTTCTAACCAAAGCTTCTGCAACCCAAGACCCAACCCCTCCAAGACCAATTAAACATGCATGGCTATTAGCTAGTTTTTTTTGCCCTTGCTTTCCAATTAGATTTTCAAGGCTTAAAAATTTATCAGAGGTCATTGTCAGGCTTCTAGAACAACAAAAGCGCTGGCGATATTTTTTTCATCGGAAATGCTCAAGTGGCATTTGTTAATTTTTTTTTGATCTAGAAATTTAGATATCTCAGCATTAAACTTAAAAAAAGGGGCTCCAAGGTCATTGTGGTCAACCTCAATTCCATGAAAACTAATTGGATCTCGAAAACCTAAACCCAAGGCTTTGGCAACCGCCTCCTTAGCTGCAAATCTTTTGGCCAAAAAATGAGCCGGGGCATTGCTAATCTGAAAAGCCTCATACTCTTTTTTTGATAGGATTTTTTTTGCGAACCGATTATTAAATTTGCTAAATATTTTTTCAATGCGCTGTATTTCAACAATATCAGTCCCAATGCCAAAAATCATAATGGCTTCCTTATTAAGGATTTCATCTTGGTGATGGCTTGTTCCCATCCCAGAAAAAGAGCTTCTGCCACGATAGCATGTCCAATGTTTAGCTCGTTAATTTCTTTAATTTTTGCAATTGCAGATACATTGTCATAATTCAATCCATGGCCAGCATTGACCACTAAGCCCTGTCTATAAGCATAAGATGCAATGTTTTGTATATTGACTAGTTCTTTACCCTGCTCTTCATCAATCGTGTCTGCATAATGTCCTGTATGCAGTTCAATTACGGGTGCTTGGAGTTCTAAAGCTTGATCAATGGAATCTTTATCAGGCGCTATAAATAAAGAAACGCGGATTCCGTTTTTAGCTAACTCACCAATAAAAGTTTTTAAATAATTAAAATTGGAATTGAGATTTAACCCTCCCTCAGTCGTTCTCTCTTCACGCCTCTCAGGAACCAAGCAAATATCTTCAGGCATTACCTGTAATGCAATTTCTAACATTTCGTCCGTCGCTGCCATTTCAAGATTCATTTTGGTTTTAATTACTGGCTTCAAATGAAATAAATCTTGATCTTGCATATGACGTCGATCTTCTCGAAGATGAAGGGTGATGCTGTCTGCACCAGCTAATTCAGCTAACTGTGTTGCTTTGATGATATCAGGATACGATGTTCCTCTGGCCTGCCGGATCGTTGCTATATGGTCTATGTTCACACCTAATTTCATTCAATTACCTATCATTTGTTAAAAAAAGTTCTTTGCTTTTTACTAGATCATGCCCAGTATAAAAGCGCATCAGGTACCTCATCAATAATTTACTTTCCTTTAAAGTATTCAAATGAGAATAGTCATTATTATGCATATCAATCAGAGTCTGACCAATAATTTTTACTCCGTTGGTGGACACATCTGGGAGTGATGCCCCATACTCGGCTTCATAGTAATAAAATTTCTTAGGATTTATTGGGTTTCCATTTTCATCTTCATCGAGCTTTACTTTATAGCCAAGCTCCTCAAGAAGTTTTAGCTCAAATACCCTTAATAGACTTTCATAACCATTATTTAAAGAAAGCTCTTCTAGTTGTTGATGATAGAAATGAAAAAAATCATTTGAAGACTCATCTTTTGGAAGGAGTTTCATGATCAGCTCATTCATATAAAAACCACATATCAGTGCTTGGTTTTTAAGTCCTAAATATTTAGAGTTCCATTCAACGTTATATAAAGTTTTTAGGTCACTCACATTCGACCAAGTTGCCTGAATCATCTGAAATGGTTGTAAATAACCCCTTAGTAAAGATCTTGGTCGCCTAGCGCCTTTAGCCAGCAGAGAAATTCGACCAAAGTTTTCAGACAAAGCTTCAACAATTAAACTCGTTTCTTTAAATGGATAGGTATGAAGAATATAAATATTATGGTCTTCAACGCGTTTCACATTAAATCCCTAAAGACTTCAAAGCTCTGGCATCGTCAAACCAATTTTTTTGGACCTTGACCCAAATCTCTAACCAAATTTTGGACTGAAATAATTTTTCCATATCCCTCCTAGACTCAGTTGAGATTCTTTTTAACTTCTCACCATCTTTTCCAATAACCACAGGTTTTTGGCTATCTTTATCAACAAGTATGATTGCGAAAATTCGGCGAAGATTGTCTTTATGCTCAAAGTTTTCAATTTCAACTGCAATAGAATACGGAAGTTCATCGCCAGTTAAGCGAAAAATCTTCTCACGAATAATTTCAGCAGCTAAAAATCTTTCATTCTTATCCGTGATGTCATCAACATCAAAAATAAAATCTTGTTCGGGTAAAAATTCTGCGATTTCTTGCAAAATAATTTTTTGATTGTCTTTCAATTTTATTGATGCTGGGATGATTTTTTTAAAAATTTGTAATTCTGAGTTGATGACAATTAATTCAAGGATTTTATTTTTATTTTTGACTCGATCAATTTTATTTATCAAATTAATAACAGGAGTGTCATTAGGAATCATCTTTACTAACTCTATCTCAATCTCATTTAGTGTCTTTGGTTCAGACATAAAAATGACAACATCCACATCATGGAAAACCGAAGTCACAGACTTATTCATTCTCTTATTCATTTGATTCAAAAATTTTTGTTGGTATCCTGGTGTATCAACAAAAATGAATTGAATATCTTTTTCGGAATGAATGCCTAAAATTTGATTTCTTGTGGTCTGTGCTTTCCTTGATGTAATTGATAATTTTTGACCTAAGATAAAATTAAGCAAAGTTGATTTACCAACATTGGGCTGGCCTATGATAGCAATCTTCCCGCATTTTTTTTTGGTCATAAAACTTTTTCTTTAACTAAAGGCAGAGCTATACTGGCCGCCTCTTGCTCGGCAGCTCGTCTTGAAGGGCCTGAGGCCTCTGTAGCTATAGACAATTGCGCAATATTGCATTTCACTACAAATTCTTGTGCATGGGCCTCACCTTTGATGTCTGCCACTTCATATTTGGGAAGCATTAGCTTTTTAGATTGTAATAATTCCTGCAATGATGTTTTTGAGTCTTTATCAATTTTAGCTGGATTAATTTCGCTTAACCATTCTTGAAAATATTGATGAATGAATGTTTGAGCTGGCCCTAGACCGCCATCCAAATAAAGAGCACCAATAATAGCCTCAAATGTGTCTGCCAATATTGAAGGACGCTTCCAGCCTGCGCTTTTGAGTTCTCCTTCACCCAGAAAAATAAAATCGCCTAATTTTATTCTGGATGCAATTTCTGCAAGCGTGCCTGATTTTACTAGTGACGCTCTGAGTCGACTTAAGTCTCCCTCAGGTATGTTTGGAAATTTTTTAAATAATGCCTCTGCAATTGTAAAATTGAGAATGCTATCGCCTAAGAACTCCAGGCGCTCATTATTTTCACCGTCGAAGCTACGATGTGTCAGTGATTTTTGGAGAAGATTGATGTCTTTGAATTTATACTGGAGCAAATCTTCAAGCTGTTTAACAATTAAATCATCCATTAATTTATCCAATTTCCAATTCGATTTGGTTCAGAAAAGTTTAACCAGATAACAAAAGCTTTTCCGACCAATAGTTCATCAGGGACAAAACCCCAGACACGACTATCAGATGAGTTATCTCTATTATCCCCCATGGCAAAATAATGTCCATCTGGAACGACAAATTCAACACTCTCAGACGGAATATCATGAATTAAAATTGAATGACTATAATCTCCGTGATCTTCTACAAATTCCTTGGCAGATACTTCTAAATCTTGTTTTAAACTATATTTGTAGATACTGGTATATGTCTGAGAAACTGCAACATCATTAACAAATAATTTTTTATTGTCATACTTAATGTTATCCCCTGGAAGTCCGATTACCCTCTTTATATAATCTATGCTGGGGTCTTTCGGGTAGTGAAAGACGAATACATCGCCTCGCTGAGGAGATCCTGTTTCAAAAATTAACTTGTTGAATACAGGCAATCTCAGTCCATAAGAAAATTTATTAACAGCAATGAAATCACCAGCAATTAAAGTTGGCATCATTGATCCAGAAGGAATTTTAAATGGCTCAACAATAAATGTTCGAATTACAAAAACCAGAAAAAGGATTGGAAAAAATTCTTTCGCTACTTTTATGATCTTCGAAAGAGCTTTGTTGTTATGTTGATTTGAGGATTTAAAAAACAAATCAAAGAAGTAAATTAACCCTGTGATAAGAGTTGAGATCATCAAAATTAGAGCAAAAATCATTTATCATCCACCTTTAAAATTGCTAAAAAAGCTTCCTGAGGAATTTCTACATTTCCGACTTGCTTCATTCGCTTTTTCCCCTCTTTTTGTTTTTCAAGCAACTTTCTTTTTCTTGAAACATCTCCGCCATAGCATTTAGCAAGGACATTTTTTCGCATTGCTTTAACAGTCTCTCTCGAGATTATGTTTGCACCAATCGCAGCTTGAATAGCAACATCAAACATTTGACGTGGTATCAATTCTCTCATTTTAGCAGCTAGATCACGGCCACGAAATTTACTATTTAAGCGGTGCACAATCGTTGATAGGGCATCCACCCGCTCACCATTAACCAAGATATCAAGCTTCACTAAATCTGAACCTCTGAACTCAAGAAAATCATAATCCATAGAGGCATAACCTCTAGATACTGATTTAAGTTTGTCAAAGAAATCTAAGACGACTTCATTTAAAGGTATTTCATATGTGAGCATCACTTGCCTACCTAAATATTGCATATTTTTTTGAATACCTCTTTTTTCATTTGCCAAAGTCATAACCGGTCCAACATAATCTTGGGGTAGAAGGATATTTAAACTAATAATGGGTTCACGGATTTCTTCGATAGTCGATAAATCTGGAAGTTTTGATGGGTTTTCAATCTGTTTGACTTCACCATTTTTTAACAATAACTCGTATACAACTGTCGGAGCAGTAGTAATCAGCTCCATCTCATATTCACGCTCAAGTCGTTCCTGGATGATATCCATGTGAAGCAGCCCAAGAAAACCACAACGAAAACCAAATCCTAGAGCGCTTGAGTTTTCTGGTTCGAAATTTAGGGACGCATCGTTTAAGCTTAATTTTTCAAGAGAGGTTCTTAAAGCTTCAAACTGATTTGATTCCACAGGATATAAACCTGCAAATACTTGTGGCTTAATCTCTCGAAAACCTGGAAGTGGTTTTTTTGCTGGATTTTGAGTCCCTGTAATCGTATCCCCTACTTTGGCCGTTGCTAGTTCTTTTATGCCAGCAATAACAAATCCCACTTCACCCGCCACCAACTTGTCTTGAATGAGGGGCTTTGGAGTAAAAATGCCAATCTGATCAGCAGCATAATTTCTTCCAGATGACATTAAAGAAATTTTGTCTTTGGTTGATAAAGTACCTTCAACAATTCTAACCAGCATAACCACGCCCACATAATTATCAAACCATGCGTCAATAATTAATGCTTGCAATGGATTGTTTGGATCTCCCTTTGGAGCTGGGACAAAACTAACAATCTTCTCTAAGATGTCAGGAATGCCCAACCCTGTTTTAGCAGAGCAAGGGATAGCGTCACTTGCATCAATACCAATAACATCTTCAATTTCTGTTTTAACACGCTCTGGATCAGCAGAGGCTAAGTCAATTTTATTTAATACGGTAAACACCTCAACATTTTGATCCAAAGCCGTATAACAGTTTGCTACTGTCTGCGCCTCCACTCCTTGTGAGGCATCAACAACCAATAAACCACCCTCACATGCAGCTAATGAGCGGCTAACTTCATATGTAAAGTCAACATGTCCAGGGGTGTCGATTAAATTCAAGATATAGTCTTGATTATCTTTTGCTTTATATTTTAATGTAACTGTCTGGGCTTTAATCGTAATGCCACGCTCACGCTCAAGATCCATAGAATCTAAAACTTGATCATCCATTTCTCTATCAGCTAGCCCTCCACATGACTGAATTAATCGGTCAGCTAAAGTCGATTTGCCATGATCAATATGGGCGATTATTGAAAAATTTCTTATATTTTTTTGCATGTACGGCTCTTACATTAAATAAAGAAAGGCGCCAAAGCGCCTTCCGTCCAACGTGATTCTACCTGATCCAAATTTAATTGGTTATTTTTATTGGGACATACAGGGTGTCTCCATTTCTGTATATCAATAAGGCAATTGTTTTTCCTTTTTTAACTTTCTTTAGGTCTTGGTTAAACGATTGAACTGAGCTGACTGGATTATTATTTAAACCTAATATCACATCACCTTTTCTTATACCTGCGTTTAGCGCAGCATCAGCGACATCTAATACAAGCACCCCTGCATTCTCTTTAATCTGTTTCTTCTGTTGAGGAGTTAAGTCTTTAACAGTTAAACCAATTCTATTTTTTTGAGTTTGTTCATTATTTTTTCTGGCAACCACCATATCTTCGGTTGGCATTTCACCAATGGTAATCTCCAGCTGCTTTTCTTTACCCTGTCTTAAAATATTTACAGGGATTTTTGACCCTGGTTTAGTGGAAGATACAAATTTTGGCAAATCAGATGAAATTTTTATGTCATTCTCGCCAAATTTTAAAATTACATCTCCAGGTTTTAAGCCACCTTTATCCGCAGGAGATTCTTTTTCTACACCAGCAACTAAAGCCCCCTGGGTAGATTTCATATTGAACGATTCTGACAATTCTATACTGATCTCTTGAATGGCAATTCCTAACCAACCTCGAGATACTTTACCATCTGACTCAAGCTGTTCAGCCACATTGATAGCAACATCAATAGGAATTGCAAATGATAAGCCCATATAACCACCAGTTCTGGAATATATTTGGGAGTTGATACCTACCACTTCTCCTGAAGTATTAAATAATGGACCTCCGGAATTTCCTGGATTAATTGCCACATCAGTCTGGATAAATGGCACATAGTTTTCTTGAGGAAGATTTCTACCCAAGGCACTTACTACACCAACGGTCATCGTACTTTCCAAACCAAAAGGGGACCCAATTGCAGCAACCCATTCTCCAACTTTCAATTTACCTGGATCACCAATTTTTACCTGCGGCAAATTATCTGCTTTGATTTTTAAAACAGCAACATCCGTTCTCTTATCAATACCCAAGACTTCTGCTTGAATTTCTTTTTGGTCGTTTAGTTTAACTATCACAGTATCAGCATCATTTACCACATGAGCATTAGTAATAACAATGCCTTTGGAGTCAATAATAAAACCTGACCCAGTTCCCATCACTTGCTTTTCACGAGGTGCATTCCCATTAGGGGGCATACCTGGTAATCCTGGAATACCAAATCTTTTAAAAAATTCTTGCAACTGTTCATCATAAGGAAACGGTGGCGTATTGCCTGATGGAGTAGACGCATTTTTTATTGATGTAATATTGACGACAGTTTTTCCTTGAGTTTCAGCCAGCTCAGTAAAATCAGGAAGTGTCACAGCAAATACAGAAGCTGGAATAAGAAAAGTAACAAATAAGAGACCAATAAATTTATTTAATTGCATAAATACTTACACTCCATATAATTATTTAAATTTTACTCACAGTAATATCTAATTCAGCATTCATTGATTGCACAAAATAGCGACTCAACAAAAGACCAGTGAAAAACCCCAAAATCAAACTAAAAATTGAAATTGGAATGTGATTACCAAATATATATTGGGCTAATGCTAAAAAAATCAATACTGAAAGCAAAGGAATGAAATAAATAATTAATGAAATTCTCAATAATTTTTTTTCATCATAATGCATTTCTACAATATCGCCCTTTTTAAAGTTCTCTTCTGTATTGATTTGAATTTTATTTTTTTTATGGTTGAGTAATTTACCCCATAACGAATTGCCACAGCCTTGGGTTTGTCCACAAAGACCGCACGGTTTATCACGGTAGGACTCAACCGATATTTTATTCATGGAAACATCAACGACAATTCCTTTATCACTCATTAATTCAATTTAACTTTATTAGTGATATAAGAAAGTGTTTGCATAGGAACTGCGCCAACAGCTAAAATTTGATAACCCTTTTTATATTCAGCATGAATATTACTAGAGCCTCTTTTCGATGACCCTACTTGAGGCTTTTGATTCTTCGCTACAGGGTGAATAAATATTGAAATGTAAGAAAGGCCATCAGAATATATGATCTGATGAGCTATCGCGTTAAGTCCAGCATACCTTTTTGCACTGTAACTAACCTCTTCAAAGCCGCTGGGGAGATCATTAATTGTCCAAAACTTTCTTACAGTCTCTTCAATATTTTTATTCTCATTGATGCTATAAGCTATATTGTTGTTAATATTAGGTCTGAACCAGCTGATATCCTGACTTTTGAGAAACTCTATATTCGCAAAAGCGATATTTTCAACCACTTTTTTATTGTTATCGATCACCATCATCTTTAGAGGCAAAT
>JAYQUI010000003.1:0-27141 GCA_038147655.1 Nitrosomonadales bacterium | reverse complement strand
GCATCTGCTTCGTGCATTAAAAGTAGATTATCTGCGCCATCAATCTTTTCAATTTTTAAAAATTCTTCACCCTCGTGGTTCACATGAATCATTTTCGTTGATTGAATGTCTTGGTTTGAGTCGGTTGTATTAATAATTCCGGAGTAATTAAGATCATGGCTAGCCTTTGAGGCTTCACTAATTTTTAACCACAACTCATTTGATGATGCCGCTCCTGATATAAAGAGGCAAATTAGCAACAGCAGTCTAAACATAATCTATATATTAGGCTGATAGCCTGCTTCTAAAAAATAATTAGGATTTCTTGTTGTCGTTGAAAAATGATCTTCAATAATCTCTTGTGAAATCGAGTCAGCTGCTAAAAAATCACTGGAGCTTGATGATCCAGTATTTGAGAAATTATTGACAGCCCATGAAATAGCAAAAGCAGCAATCAAACCAAGCACAAACACTATTAAATATTTTCTGTAATCAATCGTTGCGGTAGATTGATTATTATGGATAAAGCCGTTATTAAACTGTGTTGGTTCGTCATGAATTTTGGACATGATCTTATCAGTTAACTCTGGATTGACATCATAATAATCATTTCGCATAACATCGCTAATCATTTGATAAGTTCTGTAACTTGACAAAGCTGATGAGTGTTTGGAAAGCTCATTCAGACCATGATCAAGATCTTTTCCTTTTAATTCGTTATCGATAATTGATGAAATGTTTTCTGACATACTTAACTAGTTCCTAAAAAAAAATTATTGTTACCATCGTTTATTCGATGTTTCAATTAATGGTTTTAATTTTTCCGCAATGGATTCACGGGCCCTAAATATTCTTGATCGTACTGTACCAATGGGGCAATCCATGATCTCTGCAATTTCCTCGTAACTTAACCCATCCATCTCTCGAAGTGTAATAGCAGACCTTAACTCTTCGGGTAAGTGCTCAATCGTTTCATTAACGGTCTGAGCAATTTCTTTAGTCATCATTGAGCTTTCAGGTGTCTCATAGGACCTTAAATCTGATGCCTCATCAAAGTTTTCAATATCTTCTATCTCCACCTCATTCATGGCTTTCGGTCGACGGCCAAGTGACATTAAGTGGTTTTTTGCGGTATTCACGCCTATCCTATAAAGCCATGTGTAGAAGGCACTATCACCGCGGAAATTATTAATAGCTCGGTAAGCTTTGATAAATGAATCCTGAACAATGTCCTCTATCTCGGATTGATCACGCACCATCCTAGATAGTAAACGGTATAATTTTTTGTGATATTTTTCTACGAGTACACCAAAGGCTTGTTTGTCACCTTTTTGTGACTTTACAACGAGTTTTTGATCTATTTCACGCTCCGGATTTTTCGGAGGAAAGTTCATATTTTCTTTATTTTGTGTGTCAGGTTTTTCACTGTACACTCTTCTTGTAGATTCAACAACTTTTAAATTACGCATATTTAGCCTTTCCTTAATTTAATGGATAGACGAGAGCAAAAAAGGTTCAACAATTTCAATGAAATTTGACGTATTAATTATAGGTGGAGGTCTTGCCGGCTTAGCCACCGCAATAAAGTTTGATAATGCTGTCACAGTAGCACTAATAATCAAAAAAAATTTCTCAACCAGTTCTAGTCACTGGGCGCAAGGAGGTGTTGCTGGAGTACTCAATAAAGATGATAAATTGGAGCTTCATGAACAAGACACACTTATTGCAGGAGCTGGGTTATGTAATAAAAATGCCGTTAAATTTGTAGTTGAAAATAGTGAGCAGTCTATCCAATGGTTAATTGATCAAGGCATTGAATTCACCAAAACCAAGGATAATCAATCACTTCATCTTACCAAGGAAGGTGGGCACTCGTTAAATCGCATAGCGCATGTTGCTGACTTCACCGGAAAGGCCATACAAGAAAAATTAATTGAACAGGTTATTGCAAAAAAAAATATTACTGTTTTTGAAAACCATACGGCTGTCGATTTAATTACAAATAAAAAAATTAATCACAAAAATTCAACCGATAAATGTTTAGGCGCCTATATTCTTAACAATCAAACTGGCCAAGTTATTTCCATATCGGCAAAAAAAACAGTGTTAGCATCGGGTGGAGTATCAAAAGCCTATCTTTATACTACCAATCCACCAGTAAGTACTGGGGATGGGATTGCGATGGCTTGGCGCGCTGGATGTGAAATAAAAAATATGGAATTTATTCAATTTCACCCTACCTGTTTATTCCATCCAATGGAAAGATCGTTTTTGATTTCAGAGACTTTGAGAGGCGAAGGTGGAGTATTAAAACTGCCTAATAAAGAAAAATTTATGCATAAATACCATCCATTAGCCGACTTGGCTCCCAGAGATATTGTTGCACGAGCTATTGATAATGAAATGAAGCAACACGGTTTAGAGTATGTATTGCTTGACATTACGATGCTTGATGCTGATTTTATAAAAAAACGCTTTCCTAATATTTATGACCATTGCTACAAACTTGGTATCGACATTACTCAAGAGGCTATACCTGTTGTCCCTGCTGCCCACTATACTTGCGGAGGTGTCACAACAGATCTTCATGCAAAAACAACCATTGATGGATTGTATGCAGTTGGTGAGACAGCATGTACTGGACTTCATGGAGCGAATCGTCTGGCAAGCAATTCACTGCTCGAATGCCTCGTTTTTTCATCTGCAGCAGTAGAACATATTTCAAATTGCCTGAATGAATCAAACAATGAAGCACTTCCTTCATGGGACGAAAGTCGAGTTAGCAACCCTGATGAAGCGGTCATGATTTTGCAGACATGGAATGAATTAAGAAGATTTATGTGGAATTATGTAGGTATTGTCAGAACCAATCAAAGATTGAAAAGAGCCTTTGATCGCATTGAAATATTAAAGGATGAAATTCAACACTACTACAAAAACTTTATCATCAGCCCTGATTTGCTCGAGTTGAGAAATCTTCTGCAAGTATCGGAACTGATCATTCTTTCTGCGATATCAAGAAAAGAAAGTCGTGGGTTACACTTCAGCAAAGATTTTCCTGAAAAACTAGATCACGCAGAAGATACAGTGCTAAGATTAGATTAAATTATTAATGGAAATATTATGAAAATATCAATGAACACAGTGGTGACAATTGACTTTGAATTGAAAAACAGTGACGGTCAAACTCTTGAAAAAAGCAATCAGCCGATTTCTTATCTGCATGGAGGTTTTGATAATATTTTCCCAAAAATTGAAGAGTCATTACACGGTAAGGACAAAGGGGATACTGTTGAAGTCTCACTAGAACCAAAAGATGCTTTTGGTGATTATGACGAAAGCCTGGTAAATATTGAATCAGCAGATAAATTTCCAGAAAAAAATGTAAAGGTTGGAATGCAATTTGAAGGAGAGGATGAATCTGGTGAGGTCATAGTTTTTACAGTGACTGACGTTGCTGATGGCAAAGTTGTTGTCGATGGCAACCATCCCTGGGCAGGTCAGAGGGTTTTATTTAAAGCTACAGTTATTGACGTAAGATCAGCTAATCAAGAAGAGATTGAGCATAAACATGTGCATGGGCCTGGTGGGCACCACCATCACTGATTTTTTAACTCTTCGCTCATATTTTTTTGAATAATTTTTATAAAGTCACCGTAGATCTTTCCGTTAGCAGCGACAATATTTCCAGTCTTCATCCAAGCCTGTTTTTCATTAAAATCTGAAACAATTCCACCAGCTTCTTTTACCAATAAGGCCCCTGCAGCAATGTCCCATTTAGATAGACCAATTTCCCAGAAACCATCAAACCATCCCGCTGCAACATAAGCTAAATCAAGAGCAGCTGACCCTGGTCGTCTCAAACCAGAAGTATTAGTAATCATCTCTTCAAACATTTTTAAATAGCAAGGCAAGTGAGCAAAGTCTCTGAATGGAAAACCAGTACCTATTATGGATTCTTTTAACTTTGCTTTTTTTGAAACACGGATACGCTTGTCATTCAAGTAAGCGCCTGCTCCTTTTGTTGCAGTAAATAAATCATTACGATTTGGATCATATATTACTGCATGAGTTATGTCGCCCTTGTGCATTAACGCTATGGATATGCAATATTGTGGAAACTGATGTAAAAAGTTGGTGGTTCCATCCAGCGGATCGATTATCCAAATGTAATCAGCATCTTTATCTGAAAATCCAGATTCCTCACCTAAAAAACCATGAGTTGGATAAGCCGTCTTTAAAATATTAATAATTGCTTCCTCAGAGGCAACATCAACTTCAGAAACAAAATCATTGGCAGATTTATTTTTTATAGTTAGTTGGTCGATATCTTCGGCCGCCCGTAATATAATAGAGCCTGCCTGGCGTGCTGCCTTAACAGCAGTATTGAGCATAGGGTGCATTGATTTACCGTTTATTTAATTAATTTTTCAAACTTGTGCCATTTTAAAGGATTTCCATGAATTCAAAAAATGATATTTTTAAAAATATTAAATTTGTCTTGTCACACACAAGTCATCCAGGAAATATAGGGTCATCAGCAAGGGCGATTAAAACAATGGGGTTTGCTCAATTATCCCTAATAAATCCTGAGAAATTTCCCCATGAGGATGCAGATGCACTAGCGTCCGGTGCGAAGGATTTGCTGCAACATGCACAAGTTGCCAGCAGCCTCGAAGAGGTTACAGCTGATTGTAATGTTTTAATTGGTTTCACAGCTCGTAAAAGAGAGCTCACTCAAGAGCACCTCTCCATTGAAGAAATTGCTCAGAAAATTATTGAATTAAAAAATAATAAATTTGCCCTTCTTTTTGGCAATGAGACATCTGGATTGAAAAATGAAGAAATACAACACTGCCACTATTTAGCGTATATAGACGCTAATAAGGAATACTCGTCTCTTAACCTATCTCAGGCAGTTCAAGTCACTGCGTATGAGTTGAGAAAAAATTTTAATAAGAAAGAATTTGATTTAGCCATTAAAGAGAAAAAGCTGGCTACCTTTGAGGAACAAAGCGGTTTCTACGAGCATCTGGAATCAACTCTAAATGAGCTTGGATTTCTTGAGAAAATTCAAGGCAAAAGATTAATGCATAGACTTCGTCTGATGTTTAATAGAATCCAGATGGATGAAGATGAAGTAAATATCTTAAGAGGTATATTGAATCAAATTAGTAAAAAAATTGATTAAAACCAAGCATTTTACTCAGTTATTATTTATGATAGTATGCTCAGTCTTAATTAATATTGAATGATCTAATAATATGATTCTAGGAAAATTTCGTGAAGATTTATCTGTGGTGTTTCAAAGAGATCCGGCCGCTCGAAATTATTTTGAAATTTTAACCACCTACCCGGGAGTGCATGCGCTTATACTTCATAGGCTTGCTCATTTTTTATGGTCAATCAAATTAAAATTAATAGCTAGAATATTTTCTCATTTAGCAAGAATCTTAACAGGTATTGAAATCCACCCGGGAGCACAAATCGGTAGAAGATTTTTTATTGATCATGGAATGGGTGTAGTGATTGGAGAAACAGCAATCATAGGCGATGATTGTACTCTTTATCATGGCGTAACCCTTGGTGGTACAACTTGGAAAAAAGGTAAACGTCATCCAACCCTTAAAGATAATGTGGTCATCGGCGCTGGGGCAAAAGTATTGGGTCCGATAACGCTTGGTAATAACTCAAAGGTTGGCTCAAATGCCGTTGTGGTTACCGATATTCCAAATGACTCTACAGCAGTGGGCATTCCTGCAAAGATTATTGAATCCGGTGAAAAATTGAAAAAATTCAGTGCTTATGCTGTTGAAAAAAACAGTCAAGATCCTGTTTTACAATCGATTGATGAAATTCTCAAAACACTGGAAAAGCAACAGAAAGAAATCAAGGCGTTAAAGAAAAAATAATTGAACTGTTAACGTTAATACTTGATCAAAACAGTCAACTTTTAATATAATACACACTATGAAATTAACAACAAAAGGAAGATTTGCTGTTTCAGCAATTCTTGATATAGCTCTTAATCAAAAAAATGGTCCAGTAACACTGTTAGCAGTTTCTGAAAGACAGGGTATATCTTTATCCTATCTTGAGCAGTTGTTCAGTAAATTGAGAAAAGGTGAGATAGTATCCAGCATCCGTGGTCCAGGTGGAGGTTATCGAATTAAAAAAGCCTACACAGACATTACGGTCAGACAAATTATTTCAGCTGTTGATGAAAAAATTGATGCGACTCAATGCGGTGGGACAGAAAACTGTCACGCAGGTAATCGCTGCATGACCCATGACTTATGGATCTCTGTAAATAGGAAAATCTTAAGTTATTTGGATAGTCTTTCACTTCAGGATTTATATGACAATCATCAGCTTGCTGAGAATGGAAACCAAAATCATAGAATTGATTTTTTTGAAAATAATCATCAGAAAAATGGGGTCAGGGTTTGAGTTCACTCTACTTTGATAACAATGCTACGACCCCGCTCCATAGTGAGGTTCATGGCGTAATGCTTGATTGTTTAAAGACTCAGTTTGGTAACCCTTCCAGTAATCATTCTTTTGGGCGAAAAGCTCATGAGCTTGTTGAAGAATCGAGAGATAAAGTTGCACGATCTATCGGAGCTCTGCCTCAAGAAGTTTTCTTTACCTCAAGCGGCACAGAAAGCAACAACTGGTTTGTTTCTGGAATTAGCTCAGTCTATCCGGATGCTCAATTTTACTATGGCGCAACCGAGCACCCTTGCATTCTCAAACCAATGCAGAAACTAAAAAATAGTGGCATGCATGTAAAAAAAATTCCTTGCCTTCCACGAGGCGGTATTGATTTAAACTACTTAGAGTCAATTAATACCGATCAAATCAATATTATTAGTCTCATGCATGTGAATAATGAGACAGGTGCTATTACGGATCTAAAAAAAATTAGAAAATTGATGGGTGATAAGGTAATCATTCATAGCGATGCAGTGCAAGCCTTGGGTAAAATTGACGTTAATTTCCATGAATTGGGGATAGATTTTATGACTATCTCAAGCCATAAAATCAATGGCCCTCAAGGAATTGCTGCTTTAATCATAAAAAACGGTATCGATATCGATCCGTTCATCTTAGGTGGTGGTCAAGAGTCAGGGATGAGGAGTGGCACAGAAAATATTGCTGCTATCGCTGGATTTGCCAAAGCTTGTGAATTGAATAGTGAAAAACTTCAGGATTCCTCCAGGCAAGGTGCTCTTAGAGATTTGTTTGAATCAAAAATTTCTGAATTAGGAGCTGTCATTTTTGCACAAGCGGAGCCGCGAATAGAAAATACATCATTTTTTGGTTTTCCTACAATCGATGGAGCAACTCTCATTACAGCACTTGATAAATATGGCATTGGAATTGCAAGCGGTTCAGCATGCTCATCCAATAATAAAGAACCGAGCCATGTCTTGATTGAGATGGGGATGGATCCCATGACAGCCCAAAGCGCTGTGCGATTAAGTCTATCAACACTAAATACACAAGACGATGTTTTATATTTAATAGACAAAATAAAATATGAGGTGAAACGACTTACCAGTTTCGCTTCCATACTTAACTGATAGAGGATATTTGAATGAAATTACCTATTTACATGGATTATTCGGCAACAACGCCAGTTGACAAAAGAGTCGCTGAAAAAATGATCCCATTTATTACTGAGAATTTTGGTAATCCTGCTTCAAGAAGTCATGCATATGGATGGACTGCTGAACATGCTGTAGAAGAAGCAAGAAGAAATGTTGCAAGTTTGGTAAATGCTGATCCTAAAGAAATCGTATGGACCAGTGGTGCAACAGAATCAAACAACTTGGCGATTAAAGGCATTGCGGAATTCTACAGTAAAGATAAAGGGAAACACATCATTACTTGCGCGACAGAACACAAAGCTGTAATTGATGCATTTAGAGAGCTTGAGAGACTTGGGTACGAGGCAACCTATCTAGAACCTGAGGCAAATGGATTGATTGATCTTGAAAAACTCAAAGCAGCTATAAGGCCTGATACTGTTTTAGTTTCAGTCATGCTTGTTAATAATGAGATTGGTGTTATTCAAGATATAACCTCAATTGGCAATATGTGTAGGGAACATAATGTTTACTTCCATGTTGATGCAGCCCAGGCAACTGGTAAAGTAGATATCGATCTGGCTGAACTTCCCGTTGATGCAATGAGTTTCTCAGCGCATAAAACTTATGGCCCAAAAGGTATTGGTGCACTTTATGTTCGTCGTAAACCAAGAATTCGACTCCAAGCTCAAATGCATGGTGGTGGTCATGAAAGAGGAATGCGTTCCGGTACATTAGCAACACACCAAATTGTTGGCATGGGTGAGGCTTTCCGAATTGCTAAAGAAGAAATGCATGCAGAAAATAAAAGAATTAAAACACTCCACGAAAGACTTCTTAAAGGTCTTACAGAAATAGAGGAAGTGTATGTGAATGGAGACCTTGAACATCGAGTTCCTCATAACTTAAATATTAGTTTTAATTATGTTGAGGGTGAATCTCTTATCATGGCGATCAAAGATATTGCTGTTTCGAGTGGTTCCGCATGCACCTCTGCAAGCTTAGAGCCTAGTTACGTGCTCAGAGCTCTTGGTCGGTCTGATGAGCTAGCACATAGCTCAATTCGTTTTTCCATTGGACGTTATACAACTGAACAGGATATTGATCACGCGATAGATGTATTAAAACAAAAAATTGGGAAATTAAGAGAACTCTCCCCTTTATGGGAAATGTTTAAGGATGGAGTTGATTTAAGTAAAGTGGAATGGGCAGCTCATTAATAAATTTTTAGGAGAAAAATAATGGCTTACAGTGATAAAGTTTTAGATCATTATGAAAACCCAAGAAATGTCGGGTCTTTAGATAAAGATGATCCGAATGTTGGGACCGGTATGGTTGGTGCGCCTGCTTGTGGCGATGTAATGAAATTGCAAATTAAGCTTGGTGAAAACGGAATAATTGAAGATGCAAAATTCAAAACATATGGTTGTGGATCCGCCATAGCTTCAAGTAGTCTTGTAACTGAAATGCTGAAAGGCAAGACACTAGATGAAGCAGAATCAATTAAAAATTCTGCTATTGCAGAAGAGTTAGCATTACCTCCAGTCAAAATCCATTGTTCTGTTCTTGCCGAAGATGCGATTAAGGCTGCGATTGAAGATCTGAAAAGTAAAAAGTAAATGGCCATCACTTTAACAAAAAAAGCTGCGGACCGAGTAGAAAAATATTTAGCCAGCCGTGGTAAAGGTATTGGACTCAGGCTTGGTGTTAAAACAACAGGCTGTTCTGGTATGGCTTATACCCTAGAATTCTTGGATGAACCCAATCCAGAGGATCAAATATTTGAAAGTTTTGATATCAAAATTTTCGTTGATCCAAAAAGTCTTGTTTATATTGATGGGACAGAGCTTGATTTCGCTAGAGAAGGTTTGAATGAGGGGTTTAAATTTAATAACCCTAACGTTAAAGACGAATGTGGTTGTGGAGAAAGTTTCACCGTTTAATGGAATTTTTTGATATTTATGAAATAGAACCCTCATTTTCTATCTCCGAGAGTGAATTAAAAAACAAATATTTAGTGCTCCAAAAAAAATATCATCCCGATCGTTTTGCACATTCAAACATTGAACAACAAAAAGCTGCTTTAATTAACTCCTCCCTCATCAATGATGCTTACCAAGTTTTAAAGGATGACATTAAAAGAGCGAAATACTTACTTGAATGTAATGAGATTGAAATAACAAATCACACTAATCCTGAATTTCTAATTAAACAAATGGAATACGAAGAAAAAATTGAAGATCACCGCCATGATAAAAGTGAATTAGTAAGTATACAAAAAGAATTACAAGAGGAATTAGAGCAATATAAAGTCAATCTTGAAACTAATTTCAATAAAAAAGATTTTGAGCGAGCATCAAAGCAAATTAATGAATTCATTTTTATTGATAAATTACATTTAAAAATTAAAGAAAAAATAAATCAATTGGACTAATGGCATTACTACAAATATCAGAACCAGGGAAAAGTACCGATCCACATAATCGTAAATTAACGATTGGAATAGATTTAGGAACAACCAACTCACTGGTTGCCTCAGTCATTAGTGGTGAAGCAAAAATACTTGAAGACAATAATTATCGTTTGATACCATCCAGGGTGTTATATGAACAGGGTCAGATATTAGTGGGTAACGATATCCCCAACCATGCTCTTACTATAAGCAGTGTTAAAAGATTAATTGGCAAGAAAAAAGATGATATCGACGAAGATAATATTGCGCTAGAACTTGCAGATAGTAATGAAATTTTTATTCAAACTCCACAAGGCTATAAATCCCCTATTCAGGTCTCCTCAGATATCTTAAAAAAATTAAAAAAAATTGCCTCAGATTATTTTGGAGATGAGATTTATGGAGCGGTAATCACTGTTCCTGCTTATTTTAACGAGGGTCAAAGACAGGCAACAAAAGAGGCAGCAAAATTAGCTGAAATCAATGTCCTCAGGTTAATTAATGAGCCAACAGCGGCTGCATATGCATATGGTCTTGACTCAAAAAAAGAGGGAGTATTTGTTGTTTATGATCTTGGTGGAGGCACTTTTGATGTCTCCGTACTGCAATTTAATGAAGGGGTCTTTGAAGTAATTGCAACTAATGGCAACTCTTCACTAGGTGGTGATGATTTTGACCAAGTTATCAAAAACTATTTAATTAATAAATATAAATTTAATTCTCAAAGCCTTAAGGATCAAGCTAAATTAAATTTAATTGCAAAAGACATTAAAGAAAAACTAAGTTCACAAGATACAATCAATGAAACAATAAGATTCAATAACCAGGATTATCAGATAGATATATCTCTTAGTGAAATTGAAGAATTATTTACACCCCTTGTAGACAAAACAATCCAATGTGTGAAAAATGCCTTGAATGATGCTAATTTAAGCACCGATGAGATTGATGGAATCATAATGGTCGGCGGTTCGACAAGGATGCCGACAATTCAAAATCATATTAAAAAATTTTTTAATCAAGACTTATTAAATGATCTTAATCCAGATGAAGTTGTGGCAATTGGTGCAGCGCGTCAAGCTTCTGTTTTATCTGGACAAGCGAATGATGATACCTTACTGCTGGATGTCACTCCTCTATCTTTGGGGATTGAAACCATGGGAGATTTAGTGGAAAGAATTATTCCTAGAAATTCAACTATTCCGATTGCCAAGGCCCAAGAATTCACCACCTACAAGGATGGGCAAACCATGATGAAAATTCATGTGGTACAGGGTGAGCGTGAAAAAGTATCAGAGAATCGTTCTCTTGGAGAGTTTATTGTAAAAGCCATTCCCCCAATGCCTGCAGGGGCAGCAAAAATAAAAGTTACATTTCAGGTTGATGCCGATAGCTTACTTACCGTTTCAGCTGAAGAACAGACAACTGGAATAAAAACTTCGATAGAAATTAAACCATCTTATGGTATTGAAGAATCTGAGATAAGAAAAATGCTTGTAGATTCTTTTACCAATGCCGAGAACGATAAAAAATTTAGAAGCTTGGCAGAAGTAATTGTGGATGCGAACCAGATTTTAGAGTTAACCGAGAAGGCGATTCAAGATGATAAACAACTTTTATCAGAATCCGAAAAAAGTACTATTGAAAGATGCATGAATAATTTAAAATCTGAAATCACTAAAAAAAATACTAGTAAAATTAAACTGGCAACAGATGAATTGAATAATGCGAGCATGAGCTTTGCTCAGAAAAGAATGGATAATTCCATATTTTCATCATTGACAGGAAAGAATATAAACGAAATTAATAAGTAAATATTATGCCTAAATTAATCGTATTACCTCATCAAGAATTGTGTCCAGAAGGTGACGTTATTGAAGCCAAAAGTGGGGATAGTATATGTGATACTTTGCTTAAAAATCATATTGATATCGAGCATGCATGTGATAAGGTTTGTGCTTGTACAACATGCCATGTCATTGTCAGAGAGGGATTTGACACCCTCCCCCCGTCCGATGACCTAGAGGATGATATGCTGGATAAGGCATGGGGATTATCTCCTAAATCAAGGCTATCATGTCAATCAATTATTCAAAATGATGATATTACAATTGAGATACCAAAATACACCATCAATTTAGCTAAAGAATAAAAAAGGCTGCATCATCTGCAGCCTTTTTTTTATACAAAATAATATATTCTCAGTCACGATTTCCCATGAATGCTAGGAGCAAATGGAGAAGATTTACAAATAGATTGTAAATATTCATATATAAAGCCAATGTTGCCATGATGTAATTAGTCTCCCCGCCTCTGACAATGCGATTAACATCATACAAAATAAAACCTGAGAAAATTAAGACGGCTATCGCTGAAATTGCGAGCGATGCAGCAGGAACCTGGAAAAATAAATTAGCAATTGAGGCGAGTATCAATAGAACTAAACCAATGACTAAAAATTTACCCATAAAGCTAAAATCTCTTTTTGATGTAGTAGCAATCCCTGAGAGGACTAAAAAGATCGTTGCCGTACCGCCTGCTGCAAGTGTGACAATTTGACCACCATTGCTCAGGCTAAAGGCGAATTGCAAGATAGGGCCTAACATCACTCCTAGAAAAAATGTTAAGGCAAGAAGAAAAACAACTCCTAGACTACTATTTCTATTTGCAGATATTAGAAAAAATAAACCAAAAATTCCAGCAAACATAAGCAGAGTAAACATGATGGGGCTTTGTGCAGCAAACCCAAAACTCATACTCATTCCAAGTAAGGCGCCTATCACAGTTGGTATTAGAGAGAAGCCGAGTAAAGCATAAGTGCTTCTTAAAACTTTATTACTTTGCACCGCCGATGCAGATGAAGCAATATTAAAGTTATCTTGCATAAAGTTTTTCCTTTGTAATTGATTAATAAATCTAATGTTATAGATTAATAAATAAGTCAAAAAGTTTCAAGGTGTTTGGATAAAATTCATATTTTTCATGAGATTTTTAACATCCTCAACATGCAAACCATCGATAGCGGAGTTGTGATTATTTTTTATTCTTAATTGGCTTAAATCAGGAGCAGTAAAATCATCATATCCAGTTCGATCTAAAAATTTATCTACATCCTCGGGTTTATTGCAAATCAATACCACATCGCAACCTGCAGTCAAAGCTTGTAACACCCTTTCAGATATATCGGGAATATAATCAGCCACGCCCTTCATGCTTAAATCATCGGAAATGATTATCCCTTTAAAATTTAACCTTTTCCTTAAGTAATCTTTTAACCAAAACGAAGATAGACTAGCAGGATTGTTATCTGCCTTTTTATATATAACATGGCCAGGCATAACCGCACCTAATCGATGATTAACTAGGGATTTAAAACAATCAATATCATTTTCCATTTCGGCTAAACTTCTGTTATCAATTGAAATTTCTTCATGTGAATCTTCATGAATAAATCCATGTCCAGGGAAATGTTTTCCCACTGAAGTCATTCCAGCCTGATTTTGACCATCAACAAATGCCTTAGCTAATTCGATAATAGCTTTGGGGTTATCAGAGAATGAGCGGTTTCCAATTACGCTACTCTTGCCATAATTGATATCAAGTACAGGGGAATAATTCAAGTCGATATGTAATTCCCCTAACTCTCTAGCAATTAACCAGCCGGCATATTTTGCAAGCCTTAAGCCTTGTTCAGAATCTTGAGCATACAAATCACCCAATTTACTCATCGTGGGCATAGCATAAAAATTTTCTCTAAATCGCTGCACACGACCACCCTCATGATCCACAGTGATTAAAAGGTCTTCACGAACTGACTTAATAGATGAAATTAAATTTTGAATTTGATTTTTGTTATCAAAATTACGAGTAAATAAAATAACTCCACAAACCACAGGATGAGAAAGCCTTTGAATATCCCTCTGGGTAATTTCTTTCCCTTCAATATCAATAATGATTGAGCCAGTCAGCATTTATATTTTTAGTTTAAATGGGTTAAAGTTTGTTTGATGATCATAGAAGTCAATATTCTCTTTTCTTTTTAAAAAATTAATTATTTTGTAGATAAATGGAGTGAAAGAGACTTCCACCATGGTTTTTGCAAAAAATTGAGCAACAACAACGAGCCATATTTTGTCATTGGGAATAACGCCTGAATTATAAAAAGCTAAAGGGTAAAATAATATTGAATCAACCCCCTCGCCAGCAATTGTTGAAGAAATTGTTCTAAACCATAAATGTTTTCCCTGAGACCATATCTTCATTTTTGCCATCACCCAGGAATTTATAAATTCACCTGCGGCAAATGCTATTAATCCCGCCAATGCCACCCTCCACGCTGATCCAAAGGCAATTTCATACACCTCTTGGTTATCCCAAAAAGGGGCTGGTGGTAAGGCTACAATCACCCATGCCATTAATGATGCAAAAGCTAATCCAGCAAATCCAGTCCAAATGACTCTTCGAGATGCCGCATAGCCATAAACCTCAGTTAAGATATCGCCAAAAATAAAAGATATTGGGAAAAATAACACACCTGCCCCAAACGTGATTGTCCCAATCATTGGAAGGTCGAGTTGAGATATTTTAGCTGGCCCAATGATATTAGCAGTTATTAAAACTGTCACAAATGCAGCCATGACCAAATCATAATATTTATAATTTGGGGTTGGATTACTTATTTTCATTATTTAACAGCCCTGCACCAATCGCGTTAAAAGATAAGATCATACTTATAATACAGAATGACACAAATACCGCATAATGGGGAGCAACTAATAAGTAATCTACACTATCCCTCAGCATGGAGCCCCATGATGGAAATGGAGCCGAAACTCCTAAGCCTAAAAATGAAAGTCCTGCTTCAGCAATAATTAGATTCGCAATAGTAAAATTAAGCTCTACGAAAATAGCATTAAGAATATTAGGAAAAATATGTTTTTTTATAATTCTTAATTTACTGGACCCCATGGAGACTGCTGCTTTTACAAAGTCAGCCTCCTTCAAAGACAAAGTCTGGCTTCTTGCAATCCTTGCAAAACCGATCCATGATGAAACTGTTAATGCAAATAAAATACTTAAGAAGCTTGTTTCTAAAAAAGCAGCAACGGCAATTACTAGTAAAATTCCCGGAAATGCCTGGATAATTGTAATAACACTCAATAAAAATCTATCCAAATATCCACCATAAAATCCCGCTAAGCAGCCCAAAAATGTTCCAAAAGTAAAAGTGATCAAGGTAGCCAAAATTACAATTTGAAAAGATGATACGAACCCATTAATTAAGCGAATTAAGATATCTCTTCCAAAGTCATCGTATCCGAATAGTGCATTCCATTGTGGCGTTTCAAGAATTAACTCAAAATTCATGAGGTAAGGATCCCAGTTAAAAGAAAAATTTAATACCACAAGGATTAAAAAGATAGCTGGAAAAAATAAACTAATTTTCATCATTTGGATCATCTGATTCTTGGGTCTAACTTACGATAAATAAACTCAAGAATAAAATTTATAGCCACAAAAGTTATTGCAATAAAAAAAATTGCTGCTTGGGTGATTGGATAGTCTCTTTGATGTATAGAATCAATCAAAATTTTCCCAACCCCGTCCCAACTAAAGATCATCTCAGTAATGATGGCGCCTGATAGTAAACCCCCTAGCTGCATGCCAATTGCAGTGACCAATGGAAGGCTAATCAATCTCAAAATATGGATAAAGTAAATTTTTTCAACTCTAAGTCCTTTAGATCTTGCAGTCGTGATTATGGCATTCTCTTTAAGGTCATTAGCGCAGTCTAGGGTCATGTTAGCTAGGTAACATAATAAACCCAAGGCAAGGGTTAGTGATGGTAAGACAATGGACAAATGACTATCCATACCGCTGACAGGTAACCAATTTAATTGCATTGAAAAAACAAGAATGAGAATGGGTGCCAAGATAAATGATGGTATGGCAATAATAATATTACATATTTTTTTTACTATATTTATGATTTCGTTTTTATTGGTTAAAGAAACAAACAAGCCTAAGGGGATACCAATTAGTATACTGATAACGACTGCAGTTACAGCGAGTATGTATGTATTTAAAAGCGCTGGTTTTATTATGTCATTTACTGATAATCCTTGATGGATAGACAAACCAAAATCGAATAAAACAAGATTTTTAATTGCTGTTTTTAACTGACCAAAAAAACTTTGCTCTAAACCGAGTTGCTGTTTAATTAAAGCAACATCAACTGATGAATTTCCTATACCAGCTAAAATATCGACTGGATCACCAGGAATCAATCTAACTAAGAAAAAAGATAATAAGTAAACAGATAAAACCAAAAGTAAAAAATGAATCGTTTTTTTTACAAAAAAATTATTCATTGATAATGACTTCTTCTCCAACATTCACTAAATCAAATAAGTTGATGACGTCTTTATTTTTCATTCTTATGCATCCGTGAGATACAGGATGTCCTATATTTTCCTCATCATGAGTGCCATGAATATAGATAAATCTTTGCATCGTATCCACATTTTCAAGACGATTAAAACCAATCTCTGTCCCAGATAACCATAAAATTCTTGATAATATAAGGTCCTCAGAATCTATTTTGTCATCAGGGTCCCATAAATCTCCCTTCCATCGACGTGCATAAAAAATGGCATGCATTGGACAACCAGCTCCGATTTTTGCTCGTATGATATGACTACCAAGCGGAGTACAATTGCTATTTTTTACCTGACCAACACCTTTTTTTGCTGAGGATATCGGAAATCTCGAAATGATTTCTTTATTTCTGAGAAGTGTTAATGTTTGTGTTTTAATTGACACCTCAATCATCGCATAACCTAACATCATGAAGACCTAGCCAACTGCCATCTTCAGTTAATTGATAATCGCAAATACTGTCAAGAGAAGCCATAAAATTTCCTTCATACCATAATGGATAAATAAGTACATTTTGATGAATGTACTCTAATGCGCCATCCCAATTTTTTTTATCATAACTTTCTTTTATTAAATTATCGATCATTTCATCTTTCAATAATCCCCTGTTTAAACCAAAAGGTGGAATCATGCTGGAATGAAATATTTTTTTGTAAATGTCAGGAGACTTAAGGCCAACCCAAGTCAGTGAATAAAGTTGAAAATCTCCATTCTGAATATCTTTAAAAAAGGTCCCCCAGTCTAAACTTACTATCTTTAAATTAATACCAATAGCTTCCAGTTGTGCTTTAAGGATTGTTGCAATTTTTATTCTAAAAGTGTCTGTAGAAGTTTTAAACTCAAGTTTTAAAGGGAGTTTATAACCAGCATCGATTAATAAATTTCTACTTAATTGAGGATTATATTTGTGGGAGCTTAGGTTTGAAGAAGACCAATGTTTCTGACTTAAAATTTGTGACGCAGCTTGAGTGTCCTGATTAAAAAAGAATTTGATAATTTCTTCACGATTTATAGCGTATGCAATTGCTTTTCTCACTACAGGGTCTTTGAGCAGTTCATGTTGATGATTAAATCCAATATAGGAGACATTGGTACCAGGTGATGAGCGCGTCTTGAGTTGATGATGTCTTTCTAAATAATTAATAATTGGAAGTGATAAATCATTCTGAAGAAGATCAATTTCTTTGTTAATTAATTTTAAGGCTCTCACTGATGGGTCTTTGACTTCTTCAAACTTTATCCTCTGTCCATCTTTTCTTAATAAAATCAATGGTTTATTATAAATTATTTGATATTGATTTGATCCTAGTGATGACTTCGATAAGTCAATTTTTAAATCATCTAAATCATAAGGAAGGATTGGCAAACTTAATTTTTCAACAAAGAGAGGGTCTGGCTTCTTCAGTTTGATTTTAATTATTGAACCATCAAGTGAGATGTGTTGAATATCTTTTAAATCTTCAAAGTACTTCGATAACGGGTCATGATGATTTTTTTTGATAGAAAAATATAAATCTTTCAGCACAACCTCTCGTCCGTTTGAGAAATTGCTTGAGTAAGGCTTTGCAGTAAAAACAAAGTCAAGATCATTAATATTTTTCCAAGATACAAATTTTGAAGTTAACCTATATTGCTCATTGTAATTAAAAATTTTTTCATAAACTAAATCAGTAATTTTCTCTGATGCAGCATCTCTCGCATATAGAGGGTTAATATTTTGTGGGTTTTGTGGAATTCCAAAAATAATCTCTTTTGAAAAAACTGATATTGGGCCTAAGAAAATGATGATTAAGATAAATTTGAATAACTTAATCTTCATAGGTAAATAATGAAATTGATTCAATATGAGAAGTATGAGGAAACATATTTAGTATGCCTGCAGATTGATACTTATAACCTTTATCATTAACAAGGATATTTGCATCCCTGGCTAAAGTTGCAGGATTACATGAAACATAAACGATGGTTTCTGGGAGCACCGTATCTTTTGATATTAACTCTAATAATTGCATTGCTCCATCTCGAGGGGGGTCTAATAACCATTTATTTCTATTTTTGAGAGAGTTAATAAAATCAACATCGACTTCAAATAAATTACTATATTGAAATGAGACATTATTTAGTTTATTTAAGTCAGCATTTTTCTGACCTAAATTGACAAGATCTTCACTTCCCTCAATACCGATTACGGAGTGAGCGTATTTAGCAATTGGTAAAGTAAAATTCCCAAGGCCCGAGAAAAAATCTACAACCTCATCTTGAGGATTTAGGTTAAGCAATGCTAGTGCTTTTTCAATCATGAGCTGATTAATGTATGGATTTATTTGAATGAACCCAGATGGATTAAACTCTAGATTTAATCCATACTTAGCAATTGGGTATGAGATTATTTCAGAATCCCTCTCTGGAAACAAAGGCTTCACTGTCTCTGGCCCTTTGCTTTGCGTCCAAATCTCGATATTTCTTGCATTTGAAAATTCACTTAGTTTTTTTATATCATCATTAGACAGCGGGTCCAATATTCGGAAGATAAAAATATCCCTTTCACCATTGGATGCATATTCTATTTGGGGCATTCTGTTATAAATACTCAAATTTTTAATCAAGGATTTTATCTCTCCTAAGCATGATGAAATTCTGCCCGGCAACACCTCGCAAGAATCCATGTCTGTTAAAAAATGAGTTAATCGTTCATTAAATCCCACTAAAACCTTATCCTTCTTATCAACATATTTAGCTCGTAATCTTGCTTTGTGTCGATACTCAGAAAATTCAAGAAAGATAGGCTCTATTTGACTCTCTGGAACAACTTTTCCAATATGCTTTAATGTTTGAAAAAAAGCATTATTTTTAAATTCAATTTGCGATGAATGTTTAAAATGTTGCATTGAACAGCCACCACATACATTGTAATGAGGGCAGCTTGGATCAGCTCGAACTGGGGATGGATTTTCAATATGAGTTGCAATCCCAAAAAAGATATTTTTCTTTTTTTTTAAAATTTTGTACTCAACTTTTTCATCAATCAGGGCATTGTGAATAAAAAAAGTTTTTTCTTCCTTTTTTGCTACACCTCTTCCTTCGTGATCAATATCAACAATATGAAGTAAATCATTGCTCATATTTTTCCCATGCCGTTAAGAATTCATTCCAGTGCATTAAACTCGATGAAGATAACTTACTCTTAACTTTTAATATTTCCGCATCATACTCTTCATCAGTGAGCTGATTTTTTAGATAAATTAGTCGAAGATAAACAAGGTAGGTATTCAAGACATCAGTTTCACAATAATTCCTTATTGCTTCAATTTTACCGTCTTGAAAATTTTGATACACATCACCGCCATCCATATCCAGCTTCCCAGGAAAGCCGCATAACTTGGCAATATCGTTCAGCGAAGCGTTAGCACGTCCGCCATAGAGTGCTAAAAAATCCATCACATCTGTGTGTCTAGAATGATATCGGCTAATGAAATTATTGTACTTAAAGTCATGATTATTATCTCCCTGGTCCATATAAACACCGCCATTGATTTGGTGAGCTAATGCACGATAATTAATAACAGGTAGATCAAAACCTGATCCATTCCAGCTAACCAATGTGGGAATAAATTTATTAACACCATCCATAAAACGTTGTATTAACTCCTTCTCACCGCTATCAGAATTTCCAATAGACCAGATCTCAAGCTCGTCACCTCTTTTTAAAACACATGAAATAGCGACAATTTTTTGAAATTGTAGTGGTAGAAAATCAGATCCTTTTTTTTGCCTGTAATAATAATTTGCAATAGAAACTGCATCTAAATCACTATAGTGATCGGAAATGTTCAAGGTTCTCCTTAAACCATCAACGTCAGGAATTGTTTCTGTATCGAAAACAAGAGTGGTGGGTAAAATCATTCGCTAGGGAATAAACCAGTAGATAGATATCGGTCGCCACGATCGCATGCGATAGAAACGATGTTAGCATCAGGATTTTCTTTTGCTAACTTCATCGCAACAAACAAAGCACCTCCAGTGGATGCGCCGGAAAAAACACCCTCAATTTTCGCCAAATCTCTCGCAGTTTCTTCTGCTTCTTGTTGAGTTACATATCTAATTTCATCAATGTTTTCATTAGTAAAGATTTTTGGAACATACTCTATTGGCCATTTTCGTATTCCTGGGATTTGCGAACCTTCCTCAGGCTGTACGCCGATAATTTGAATACCCTGATTTTGCTCTTTTAAATATCTAGAGGTCCCAACAATCGTCCCTGTAGTTCCCATACTGGAAACAAAGTGGGTGATTTTTTTCTGAGTTGCATTCCATATTTCTGGCCCTGTTCCCTCATAATGTGCCAAAGGGTTGTCAGGATTAGCAAACTGATCAAGAATAATTCCCTTGCCTTCACTTTGCATTTTTTCAGCAGTATCTCTAGCCAATTCCATACTGCCTTCCTGGCTTGTAAGCACTAGTTTTGCCCCGTAGGCTTGCATCGTTTGACGACGCTCTACAGATTGATTTTCAGGCATCACAAGAATCATTTTATAACCCATAACTGCTGACGCCATTGCAAGAGCTATACCGGTATTTCCTGAAGTTGCCTCAATAAGTGTGTCACCGGGTTTAATTTTTCCTTTTTCTTGAGCTCTCTTAATCATTGAGAGAGCTGGCCTATCTTTTACCGAACCTGCCGGATTATTACCTTCAAGCTTTAAAAAAACATTACCATCCGAAGATGAAACCATTCTTTTAAGCTTAACCAAGGGCGTATTACCTACATAATTCTCTACATACATATCATTTAAAGACATGTTAATTATTCCTAAAGTTAAATATTGATAAAATTGCGAAGATCAAAAACCATATTGCAGACCATTCAGGTATCGTCAAATATAAAAGAGTCCAATCGATCTCAGAGCAGTCACCAGTTCCTCGAAATACTAACTCGAAAACTTGCTGCAGAGGAAAATTATCAAACATATATTCAAGATCAATGCCACATTCAGATGGAATTTCAATAATTTTTTTTTGTATTAACACATGCCTTATCGCAAAAACAATACCAACAATATTTATTGATAGAAGAGTTATCAGCTCGATGACTTTATTCAGAGGCTTAAAAGCAAAAAATAAGAAAACCACACCCGAGATTAGAAAAATAACTCGTTGTGTTATGCAGAGTGGACAAGGTTCAAGTTGATATAAATGTTGAATTGCTACACTGAATACCACCAATAGGAGAGCAGCAACGCCTGAAACAAGTTTTATATGTTGGGTAAAGTTCTTCATAGGCAATAATGCATTATAATTTGTATAAGTGTATTCTACGATAAACCATTCAATAATAAAAAAATTGTGTCTTCAAATAATCATACAAATCTGGTTGACGTTGAAAAAGTTTTTGAAATTTCAGAAATTAATCGAATTGTAAAAAATATCCTGTTGAACCATCTTGAAAAAGTTTGGATAGGGGGTGAAGTATCTAATTTTGTTGAAGCCAGTTCGGGTCACTGGTATTTTTCACTGAAAGATTCATCCGCTCAAATTAGATGCACCATGTTCAAAGGGTACAACCATCTCTCTTCGATTACGCCAAAAAATGGGGATCAGATCGAGGCGTTTGGTGCCATTTCATTGTATGAGGCCAGGGGTGATTATCAAATTAATATTGAACAAGTTCGAGAAAAAGGAACTGGTAATCTTTTTGAAAAGTTTCTCCAATTAAAAGATAAATTAGAAAAACTTGGTTTATTTAATGAGGAAAATAAGTTACCTATTCCGGCTTATCCAAAGAACATTGGCATCATCACTTCAGCATCTGGAGCAGCATTGAGAGATGTCTTATCAGTATTAAATAAACAACAAAATTACAATCAAATAGTTATTTATCCTTCATCTGTGCAAGGAAAAGAAGCTGCCGATGAAATATGTAGCACTATTAGCATTGCAAACGCACAAAAAATGGTTGATGTATTAATACTGTGCAGAGGGGGCGGCTCAATTGAAGACCTTTGGTCCTTTAATGAAGAAAAAGTAGTTCATGCAATTGCTCAATCTAAACTTCCCATAATATCTGGAGTTGGTCACGAAACAGATTTTACCCTGACTGATTTTGTTGCTGATATGCGAGCACCAACTCCCACAGCTGCTGCATCAGTTATCCATGAGAACCTCAACAAACTTGATGAATATTTTGAATATTACCTCTCTAATCTTCAAAAAAATATCTCTAATTTATTAAAAAATAAAAATCAAGAGCTAGACTTTCTCGAAAAAAGAATGGTCTCGCCAAAAGACAAACTTAAACGTTCTCAAGAATTTATTGATAGTCTAAGAAAACAATTTACCACCATAGTAAAAAATCAATTTTTTAACGTCGAAAAAGAAATCGATATCCTTCGTAAAAGACTATTAGCGCCTCAGGAAAAAATTAAACGGGCAGAAGACATAATCAAAAATGCTAAAAAAGATTTACACTTCACTGCTTTAAGAAGTATCAATAAACAACAATCTAAAGTAAATTTTATCGATGAAAAATTAAATATTCTAAATCCGAGAAATATTTTAGCTAAGGGGTATTCAATTGTTTATAATGGGTCTGATGTTGTAAAAGACTCTAATAAAGTAGATTTAAATGACACTCTCGATATTCAATTACATTCAGGAACTTTACTTGTTCAAGTAAAGAATAACAAGAAACATTGAAACCTCAACAACCAACAAAAAAACAAACTGCCATTCTATCTATAGCTGCCCTTGGAGTCGTTTTTGGAGATATTGGAACCAGTCCTCTTTATTCAATTCGAGAAATCTTTTCAATTGGAAATAATATTCTTGAGCTAAATATCTTGAATATGCTTGGTGTGTTATCCATGATTTTTTGGTCACTCATTGCTGTTGTTTCAATCAAGTACATTACATTTATCATGCGTGCCAACAATAATGGCGAGGGAGGCATCATGGCTCTATTAGCCCTTGCTCACAGGAATGCCAAAACCAAGAGGAAGCGAATGTTAATAGCGATGATTGGCATCATGGGAGCCTGTATGTTTTATGCTGACGGGATGATTACGCCAGCCATCTCTGTCCTCTCAGCGATTGAAGGCATTGAGATCGCATTGCCTGGTTTTCATGATTTTGTTATTCCCATCACGCTAATAATTATCTTCTTTCTATTTTGGTTTCAAAGCAAAGGAACCGCATCTGTTGGTTTTTTATTTGGCCCCGTGATGCTAGTTTGGTTCTCTACCCTCGCAGTTTTGGGAATCATCAATATCATAAATGAGCCATCGGTCCTAAAGGCCCTAAATCCCTATTATGCTTATTTATATCTTCATAGTAATTTTGCCATAGCCTTTATTACCATGGGGGCCATAATTCTATGTGTTACAGGTGCCGAATCACTTTATGCGGATATGGGACACTTCGGAAGAGCGCCCATACGAATTACGTGGTTTAGTTTTGTTTTTCCTGCTCTTACCTTAAACTACTATGGACAGGGTGCACTAATACTGCAAAATCCTGAAAATATTATCAATCCATTTTATTTAATGTCCCCTGAGTGGTTTACAGTCCCTCTTATTTTTCTAGCTACAATCGCCACCATTATTGCTTCACAAGCATGTATCACTGGAGCTTTTTCAGTATCAAGGCAAGCTTTGCAATTAGGCTTTATTCCGCGAATGAGAGTTGACCACACATCTGAAAACCAAGAGGGTCAAATCTATCTTCCTCGGGTTAATTTTTTACTGATGGTTGGCGTAATTTCGGTTGTTCTGATTTTTCAAAAATCATCAAATTTAGCAGCCGCTTATGGGGTTGCCATTACTATGGATATGGTCATTGCATCGCTGCTATCCATTATTGTGTTTGCAGAGATTTGGAAAACTTGGACTAAAACAATCGTTGTTTTTTCAATTTTTCTAGTAATAGATCTTGTTTTCTTTGCTGCAAACATAATCAAGGTTCCTAATGGAGGATGGTTCCCATTACTCATCGGCATAATCCTGTTGATCTTAATGACCACATGGAGCAAAGGTCGGTTCATTTTGTATAACAAATTAAAAAATGAATCGATGCATATTGATGATTTTATAAAATCATTTAAACGAAGTTCTATAGCCAGAGTAAAGGGAATTTCTGTGTTTATGACTCCAAATTCTAATGGTGTGCCTCACGCCCTTCTCCATAACTTAAAACATAATAAGGTGATGCATGAAAAAGTTGTCATTTTGACCGTAAAATTTTTAGACATTCCCCATGTAAAACAAAAAAATATGTTGAATATTGTCAAACTGCCGAATAACTTTTACCAGGCTACCGTAAATTATGGTTTTAGTGATGAGCCAAATATTCCTCGAGAATTATCTAAATCAACAATTAGAGGGTTAAAATTTGAACCAATGGCTACTTCTTACTTCATAGGAAAAGAGAGTTTGGTAATTACAAAAGATCAGAACATGGGTGTGATTAGAAAAAGAATATTTTCCTTTTTATTTAATAGCTCAGAAGAAATTACTAACCAATTTAAACTTCCTGTTAATCGCGTCGTTGAATTAGGGAGTCAAAATAACTTTTAAAATGAATAAACTAATTTTAGTTTTTTTTATTTTGATTTCTGGATGCACGTCAACAACGCTGAAAACAGATTCCGATATTACCCGCAAGCAGCTTGTTATTCTTCCTGAATTTATGGCTTTATCAATGGCCAATCAAGGTTACCAAGAGGCTAAACAAAAAGCACAAGAAAATGATCAGTTAAACAAAGATACATATATGCTTAATGAGATCAGAAAAATTAGCTATAGACTTATTGATGAAGTGAGATATTTTAGAGATGATGCAACGTCTTGGAATTGGGAAATAAATTTACAAACGAGTGATCAAATCAATGCCTACTGCATGCCTGGTGGAAAAATTATGGTCTATACCGGATTGCTTGATAAAGCAGCTAAAACCAATGATGAAATTGCTGCGGTAATTGGTCATGAAATTGCTCATGCCCTGCGTGAACATGGTCGTGAAAGAATGTCTACGGCCTTGATACAACAGTTAGGTATTTTAGGGTTTGCTATCTATATCAGCGACTCGTCGCACAATAGACAATTGAAAAATTTAGCCGTTCAAGGTGTTGCCTTAGGTACAACATTGTTTTTTGCTCTTCCTAATAGTAGAGAGCAAGAGCGCGAGGCAGATAAAATTGGTTTAGAACTTGCTGCCCGAGCCGGGTACAACCCGCTTGCGGCAGTAAGTTTATGGAGAAAGATGGACGAACTAAAAGAGGTAGAACCTCCTGAAATTCTTAGCACTCACCCTTCTAATGAAAATCGTATCGAAGACATTCAAGAACACTCAGAGAAAATTATGCATTTGTATGAAGAAAACAAAATTCGTTTTAACTGAAATTATTAAGTTTTTTTATGTAAAATAAACCCTTCAAAAATTCACAACACTATTAATAGAAGGTCAAGAATGAGTAATTTACAAGATATTATTGAACAAGGGTTTGAAAACAGATCTGAAATAAACCCATCAAATGCTCCACAAGAAATAGTTGATGCTGTTTCTGAAGTGCTAAATAAATTAAATTCTGGAGAGTTGAGGGTAGCCAGTCGCATTGGAGATAGTCAAGATTGGGAAACTCACCAATGGATAAAAAAAGCTGTGTTATTGTCTTTCAGACTTAAAGACAATGAAATCATGCCTGGTGGCTCCACCAATTATTTTGACAAAGTGGATTCAAAATTTCGTCACTTTACAGAACAAGATTTTAAAAATGGTGGGTACAGAGTTGTGCCTAATGCGATTGCTCGTCATGGAAGCTTTATTGGTAAAAATGCTGTACTGATGCCTTCTTATGTAAATATTGGAGCCTATGTCGATGAAGGAACAATGGTGGATACTTGGGCAACAGTCGGGTCTTGTGCTCAAATAGGTAAAAATGTTCACTTATCAGGCGGTGTTGGGATTGGTGGAGTTCTTGAACCAATTCAAGCAGGTCCTACGATTATTGGTGATAATTGTTTCATTGGAGCGAGAAGTGAAGTTGTAGAAGGAGTTGTTGTTGAAGACAACGTCGTTATCTCCATGGGGGTTTATATTGGTCAATCTACAAAAATATTGGATCGTGAAACAGGTGAAATTACCTTTGGACGCATACCAAAAGGTTCAGTAGTGGTCTCAGGAAATTTACCTTCTAAAGATGGATCCTACAGTCTCTATTGTGCCGTTATTGTAAAAAAAGTTGATGAAAAAACATTGGGTAAAGTTGGCATCAATGAATTACTTCGTGGTGTTTAAAATTGATAGAGCTTTTTGGTATTAAAAATTGCAATACGGTAAAAAAAGCTCTAGATTGGCTCGTGCTAAATAAGATTGATTTTAATTTTATTGATGTCAAAAAAGATTTAACCTCTGAGCATCTAAATCAATGGTTTCAAAACTTACCAAGTGATTTAAATCCTTTGATGTTTGTCAATCAAAGAGGGATCACCTGGAGAAATTTAGCTGATAGTGACAAGCAGCTCATTAATACAACCAAAGGTATAATCGAGTTAATTCTTCAAAAGCCATCGGTGATGAAGAGACCAGTCCTGGTCAATAATAAAAATGTAGCACTTTTAGGTTATGATGAAGAAAAATACCAAAAAGAATTTACATGACAAAAACTTTAGATATTGCTAAGCGCTTAAT
>JAYQUI010000002.1:0-39693 GCA_038147655.1 Nitrosomonadales bacterium | reverse complement strand
AGCTATTGGTGCAAGTGAGGTCACTGTGCCTGCTATTGATTACGCGCATGATCTTGATGGTTTTCTTAAAAAAATTACATCAAAAACTAAATTAATATTTGTAGCAAACCCCAATAACCCGACCGGAACCTTAATAGAAAAGCTATTGTTACTTAACTTCTTGGAAAAAGTACCAGACCATATTCTGGTTGTATTGGATGAAGCTTATGAAGAATATTTAGATGAAAATCAAAGATCAGATTCGTTTAAATGGTTAAATAAATTTAAAAATTTATTGATAAGTAGAAGTTTTTCGAAAGCTTACGGATTGGCGTCTCTCAGGGTTGGTTTTGGAGCTGCCTCAAAAGAAATCATTGCCAAGATTAATCAGATTAGGCAACCATTTAATGTTAATTCAATTGCTCAAATGGCTGCTTTATTATCTCTATCGGATATTGAATTTGTTAAAGAGGGTGCAAGAAAAAATAGAGAACAAAAAAAATATTTAGAGAATAGTTTCGATAACCTTGGTATTGAATACATTAAAAGCTATGGAAATTTTATAAGCTTTTCACTTAAGAGTGATGAAAATGCGCGTGGTTGTTATGATTATTTATTAAATAAAGGTATCATATTACGGCCAATTGCCAATTACGGCATGCCAGAGTTCTTAAGAGTCAGCATTGGCACAGAAGATGAGAATAAAATTTTTATTAATTGTTTAACTGAATTTATGGGAAAGATTAAATGATAATTGTGATGGATAAATCTGCCACTCAAGAGCAGATTGATAATGTTATCGATAAGATTAAAGACAAAGGCCTAGACGCATCTGTATCAAAGGGTATTGAGAAAACTGTTATTGGCGCTATTGGTGATGAACGCATTCTTGATCCAGAATTACTGGAGTCACTTCCCGGAGTTCAGCAAGCTTTACACATCGTAAAGCCATATAAAATTGTTGCTAGAGAATGGCATAATGAAGACACAATTGTAAATATCAATGGCCACCTACTTGGTGGTGAAAACATACAAATTATTTCCGGTCCCTGTTCGGTCGAAACACATACACAAATGGCTGCCGCTGCAAAAGCAGTCAAAGCTGCTGGCGTGCGTTTGATGAGGGGAGGTGCATTTAAGCCTAGAACAAGCCCTTATTCTTTTCAGGGAATAGGGTTTGAAGGTTTGGATATGTTTAAAGAAGCAGCCAGTGCTGAAGATCTTCCAATAGTGACTGAACTTCTAGATGTAAGACATCTTGATACCTTCCTTGAAAAAGGGGTTGATGTCATTCAAATCGGTACACGCAATATGCAAAATTTTGAGCTTCTCAAAGAGGTTGGAAAAGTACATGTACCTGTTATCTTAAAACGTGGATTGTCCGCAACTATATCTGAGTGGCTCATGGCTGCTGAATACATTGCCTCAGGAGGTAATCACAATATTATTTTCTGTGAGCGAGGTATCAGAACTTTTGAGACATCCTATAGAAATGTAATGGATGTAACTGCAGTCCCTGTATTGAAACGTGAAACTCATTTACCAGTAATTATTGATCCATCCCATGCTGGTGGAAAAGCATGGATGGTTCCATCACTTGCCAGAGCAGCAATAGCTGCTGGAGCGGATGGGCTGTTGGTTGAAATGCATCCTACTCCCTGTGAGGCATGGTGTGATGCTGATCAAGCAATTGACCCAAGTGAGTTAAAAACATTAATGTCTGAATTAACTCAAATTGCGTCCATATTAAATAGAAAAATATAATTTGATCTCATGAATTCCATGAGTTTTTTTTGCATATTTATGCCTAAGTTTTAAGTCAAATATACTTCATACTTTTCACTTAATTTTTTAAGGGTATTGTATGCATATAAGAGTTCTAGGTTCTGGTGCTGGAGGAGGATTTCCTCAGTGGAATTGTAATTGCGAAAATTGTAAAGGTTTAAGGCAGCACAACATAAAATCTTCTGCTCGTACACAGTCATCGATTACTGTAAGTAGTAATGGTGAAGATTGGATTCTTTTTAATGCATCTCCAGACATCCGTGCTCAAATTGAGTCATTTCCGCCTCTCCAACCAGCAAGAAAAGTGAGAGATACTGGAATTGCTTCAATAATTATTTGTGATGGACAAATTGATCACACAACGGGATTATTAATTCTTAGAGAACATGATAAGCCGTGGGATATCTATTGTACAAAGTCTGTCCACGAGGATATGACCACTGGTTTTCCAATCTTTAATATTTTAGGTCACTTTAGGGGAGTGAATTGGCATGAAGTTAAAACTGATTTGAAGCCTTTTGAAATTCCTAAAGCTGATGATCTAGAATTTACTGCAGTCCCTCTAAAAAGCGAAGCGCCACCATACTCACCACACAGACACAATACAGTCCCTGGTGATAATGTCGGTTATCGTGTTTTAGATAAAACAACAGGTAAAAATTTATTTTACGCTCCAGGCCTTGGGGTGATTGAAGATCATGTATACGATTTCATGAAAAATGCTGATGTTATTCTTGTAGATGGAACTGTTTGGACAAACGATGAGATGTCCCGCTTTGGAATAAATGATAAGTTAGCCAGTGAAATGGGTCATTTAGATCAATCCAGCAAAGGTGGAATTATCGATACGCTCACCTCGCTTGAAAAGCCAAGAAAAATATTGATTCATATTAATAACACAAACCCAATCCTTCGCGAGGACTCTCCTGAGAGACAAGTTTTGAATTCTCATGGTATTGAAGTGTCCTATGACGGTATGGATATAATTATTTAGATATACAAGAAAGGTTTTAAATGGAAGCACCATGGAGTAGAGAAGAGTTCGAACAAAAGCTTAGGACTAAGGGGCAGGGTTATCACATTTATCATCCATTTCACGTTGCTATGTATGAGGGCAAACTAAGCAAAGAGCAGTTACAAGCATGGGTATTAAATCGCTTTTATTATCAGATCAGTATCCCTCTGAAGGATGCAGCAATATTATCAAACTGTCCTGATGTTGAAGCTCGTAAACAATGGATAGTTCGTATCACAGATCATGATGGAACGATGGAAAATGCTTATGGTGGTATCGAAGCCTGGGTCGAACTAGGCAGCGCTGTTGGATTATCCAGAGAAGATGTAGTGTCACTCAAGCATGTCTCCCCAGGTGTGAAATTTGCTGTTGATGCTTATGTTAATTTTTGCAAACAACGCTCTTGGCAAGAATCGATGTGTTCTTCATTAACTGAGTTATTTGCACCTCATATCCATCAGCAAAGAATAAGTTCATGGCCAGAAATGTATCCATGGATTGATGAGTCGGGTTTAAAGTATTTCAAAAAAAGATTAACAGAAGCAAGACGTGATGTTGAGCAAGGCTTGAATGTAACTTTGGATTATTTTAGCCAATCACGAGAAATGCAAGAGAAGGCTTTAGATATTCTTCAGTTTAAATTAAATATTTTATGGGTAATTGCAGACTCAATCATGCTCCAGTCATCCGAAATCACTATGGATGGTAGGGAGTATCTCAAACAACCGGTATATTGATATGACGCAAAAAATTGAATTATCAGACATTTATAAAATAGCACCACACCACAGATTCCAATGGGAAGAAGCACAAAATTGTTATGTTATTCTATTCCCTGAAGGAATGATTAAGCTCAATCCAAGTGCTGGTGAAATTTTGAATCTTGTTGACGGTAAAAACAGCGTAGAAAAGGTAGTAAGTTTATTAAAAGAAAAGTTTAAAGATGCAGGCGACATTGAAAAAGATATTATTTCGATGTTTGAATTTGCTCTTAACAAAGCTTGGATTTCTAAGGAATAATAATGACAACTCTCAATAATGGCGTTGAAGCAAACATTACTCAAACTCAACCGTTATGGTTATTAGCTGAAATTACATATCGGTGCCCACTCCATTGTGCATTTTGCTACAACCCAACAGATTATGCAGATCATACAAAAAATGAATTGAATACTGATGAGTGGATTAAAGTCCTCAGAGATGCCAGAAAAATGGGAGCTTTACAGCTTGGAATTTCGGGAGGGGAACCTCTTTTAAGAGACGATATTGAGGATATCGTGACTGAAGCCAATCAATTGGGATATTATTCTAATCTAATCACTTCTGGAGTTGGTTTAACAGAAAAGAGAATTGATGCCTTTAAGGCTGGTGGGTTAGACCATATTCAGTTATCGATGCACGACATTACCGAAGAGATTTCTAATTTTGTTACTGATACGAAAACCTTTAAATTAAAACAAAAAGTTGCAGCGATGATTAAAGACCGTGGCTACCCGATGGTCCTTAATGTTGTTATTCATCGCTATAACATCGGTCATATTAAGGAAATTTTAGAAATGGCTGAGAAGCTTGGTGCAGATTATGTTGAATTAGCCAATACACAGTATTACGGCTGGTCGCTTATTAACAGAAATCAGTTAATGCCCACGAAAGAACAGATCGATGAGGCTGAAAAAATTACCAATGAGTTTAGAGAATACATCGGCAACAAGATGAAAATATTTTTTGTTGTTCCTGATTACTATGCTGAAAGACCAAAAAAATGTATGAATGGGTGGGGCGAAGTATTTATGATTGTGACAGCCAATGGCGATGTACTTCCATGTCACTCTGCTAGAGTGCTTCCTAACATTGACTTCCCAAATGTTAAAAATGATCAGCTCAACGAGATTTGGTATGATTCTTCTGCATTTAACAAGTATCGTGGGGATGATTGGATGAAAGAACCTTGCCGATCATGCTCTGAAAAAGAAAATGATTTAGGCGGTTGTCGATGCCAAGCTTTCTTGCTATCTGGCGATGCGGAAGGCGCTGATCCGATATGTACAAAATCACCTCATAGACACCTAATTGATCAAGCCCTTGAGGATTCAAAAAATGAAATACTTCAGGCGCAACCAATTATTTTTAGAACCGATAAGAATTCAAAAGAGTTAATTCAAGGAGAGCATAAAGAAAGACTTAAAGATTTTAAAGCCATGCCATAAGCTTTATAATGAATTATGTTTTTCTTTAATCCAAGAATTCTCATTCTAGCTTCCTTAACTGCTCTAGCACCTTTTGCAATAGATACATATCTTCCGGCTTTCGAGGTTATGGAAGATGACCTTGCAACAAATTCTAACTTTATCCAACAAACACTAACTTTTTATTTAGTGCCTTATACCATCATGACGATTTTTCATGGAGCCATATCTGACTCGATTGGAAGAATTAAAACAATTAAATATGGTATGTCACTATTTATTCTTGGTTCAATTGGATGTGTATTTGCAACAAGTATCGAGATGCTCTGGATAAGCAGATTAATTCAGGGAGTAGGTGCCGGGGCAGGCAATGTAGTGGCTCGAGCGATGGTAAGAGATCTTTACAGTGGGGCAACTGCCCAAAAAGTAATGGCAACAATTCAAATCATTTTTGGTATTGCTCCTGCTATTGCACCAATGGTCGGTGGCTTGTTGTTAGGAATAAGCTGGCAAGCTATTTTTATTTTTTTGATAATTTACTCAGTTTTAATAACTATTTTTTCAGTCAACTTTCTGCCAGAAACAATTAGTAAGCAGAATCAACTCCCTTTTAATTTTGAATCCGTTTTAAGTAGGTACAGAGATTTATTAAATAATAAAAACTATATTTTTTTAATCCTCGCTGTTTCATTCAATTTTTCTGCTTTCTTCCTCTACGTATTATCAAGCCCAATCTTTTTGATGCAGCATTTAAATCTTAGCTCATCACAATTTGGATACCTATTTATACCGACGGTGACCGGGATGATACTGGGATCTTTTATTTCAAAAAAAACAGCAGGCATCATTAGTCCAGCAAAAATGTTAAAAATAGCTTATTTGTGGATGTTATTAATTACATCTATTAATTTGATCGTCTGTTTATTTTTCCCAAGTATTATATTTATGAATATTGGGTTAATTGCTCTCTACAATATAGGTATGGCGGCTGCAATGCCACTAATTTCAATAAAAGCATTAGATTGTTTCCCAAAGGCGAGGGGGACTGCCGCATCTGGTCAGGCTTTTAGTCAGATGTTGGTGTCATCAGTTGTTGCAGGATTGGTAATACCAATAATATGGGGATCTTTAGCCACCCTGGCTGTTGGTATGTTAGTAATCTTCTCTTTAGGATTGATAACAATTACAAAAACTCAGGCGTGGAAGGATGAGAAATTACTTCTCGATGAGTAATTCCCTTTTACCTTCTTTTCCATTAAAAGAATCAGCATCAGGAAGGGGATCTTTTCTTTCAGAGATAATCGGCCAAACCTTTGCTAATTTTGCATTTATTTCAATAAAATCAAGTTGATCTTCAGGTACGTCATCCTCTGCAAAAATAGCTTCCGCTGGGCATTCAGCAACACATAAAGTGCAATCTATACATTCTTCCGGGTCAATTGCTAGAAAGTTTGGACCTTCTACAAAACAATCAACAGGGCAAACATCTACACAATCCGTATATTTACACTGAATACAATTTTCTGTTACTACGTAAGTCATAATTTTCCTTTAATTAATATTGTTTATCATTCCAGCTGCAACTGTATGATTAGTGCTGTCATCGACGATTATAAATGAACCTGTTTTTCTGTTATCAAAATAATTATCGGACATAATAGGTTGAGCTAAAGCAATCCTTATGTTGGCAATATCATTTGTCTCAATTTTGTCAGCCTCAATTGAGGATAAAGTATTAACATCTATTTTATCAAATATTGATGATATTTTCGCCTTTGCGATTTTGCTCGTATGCATTATTTTATAAACTCTGCCTTGGTTTAATGGCTCTTCAGATAACCAGCAGATGGTTGCATTTAAGTCTTTGGTTATCGAAGGAGTATTTGTTAATTCGGTTAACATATCACCTCTTGATATATCAATTTCGTCATTAAGCAAAATTGAAACAGATTGTGGTGAGATAGCCTCACTTATCATTTGATCTCCAATATAAATTGCCTTGATGGTTGATTCTTGGTTGCTTGGGAGGGATTTAATTTTGTCACCCACCTTAATTCTTCCTGATTCAATGCGCCCCATAAAACTTCTAAAATCATGCAATTCCTTGTTTTCTGAATCTCTTGGCCTGCATACATATTGAACAGGATACCTAAATGCAAGATTGGTATTAGTTGATTGTGAATCCGCTTTCTCTAATATTTCAAGGAGAGTATCTCCTTGATACCAATTCATTTTGTCTAACCTTTCAACAACCATGTCTCCGTTGAGAGCCGACATGGGGATATAGTTTATAGTGAACTGATTATTTTCATTAACAGATATTGCATCGAATAAAGCTTTATACTCTTTCACTATAGAATTGAAAGTTTCTTGATCATAATTCACGAGATCCATTTTGTTTACAGCAACTACAAATTGATTAATGCCTAAAAGTTTTGATAGGTATGTATGTCTTTTGGTTTGCGTAAGAATACCTTTTCTTGCATCAATCAGAATAATTGCGGCCTGAGCTGTTGAGGCTGCCGTCACCATATTTCTTGTGTATTGCTCATGCCCTGGTGAATCAGCAATGATATATTTTCTTGCGGGTGTTGAAAAATAGCGATACGCAACATCGATGGTAATCCCTTGCTCACGCTCTGCTTGAAGGCCATCTGTCAGAAGGGATAGATCAACCGCGCTCAAACCTCGTTTATGAGATGTTTTTTCAATTTGATTTAAAGTGTCAGATAAAATAGTTTTTGAGTCGTACAGTAGTCGACCAATAAGCGTACTCTTTCCATCATCTACACTACCACAGGTAATAAACCTTAATAAAGAATCTGTTTTATCCATCAAAAATACCCTTCTTTTTTTCTTTGCTCCATTGACGCTTCAGACATTTGGTCATCTAAGCGAGTCGCACCTCTTTCTGAAATTCTTGTTTCAGCTGTTTCAATAATAATTTTTTGTACATCATCAGCATGGCTCTCTACAGGAGCGGTACAAGTAATATCACCAACTGTCCTAAATCTAACCATTATATTTTCTACAATCTCCCCATCTTTAGGTGGCGTCACTTCAGTAACAGGGACTATTGCACCATCGCGTCGAATAATATCTCTTTTGTGAGCGAAATAGATAGAAGGAAGCTCTAATTGCTCTCTTTCAATATATTGCCATACATCCATTTCTGTCCAGTTTGAGATTGGAAATGCTCTAATATTTTCTCCTTTATGAGTCATAGCATTGTAAAGATCCCAAAGTTCAGGTCTTTGGTTTTTTGGATCCCATTGTCCAAAACTATCTCGAAAACTCATGATCCTTTCTTTTGCACGTGCCTTTTCTTCATCTCTTCTAGCACCACCAATGCAGCAGTCAAATTCAAATTCATCAATAGCCTCCAACAATGTGATGGATTGATACTTATTTCTAGGCTCTAATTCATAATTTAGCTTCACCGTACCTCTTGCCATCGAATCTTCAACAGATCTTACAATCAAGCGTTCATTAAGCTCTGTAACTTTTCTATCTCGAAAGTCAATTACTTCCTGATAATTGTGTCCGGTATCAATATGCATTAATGGAAATGGAAACTTCCCTGGCCTGAAAGCCTTCTCAGCGATTCTTAATAAACATAAAGAATCTTTTCCCCCAGAAAATAAAAGGACTGGATTACTGCATTGACCAGCAACCTCTCGCATAATATGGATGGCTTCTGCTTCAAGCCAGTCTAAATGTGATAATTCATTTTGCATTTATTTTCCTTATTTTTTATGTAGCCCACACTCTTTTTGTTCAGGATTTTCCCACCACCACCTACCTGCACGGACATCCTCACCCATAGAAATTGCTCGTGTACAAGGCTTACATCCAATACTAGGAAAAAAATGATCATGGAGTTTGTTGTATGGGACATCATTCATTTTGATATATGCCCACACTTCATCCTCAGTCCAATCGAGCAGGGGACTGATTTTATCAAGATTAAAAGTTGGATCTCTATCAATTAACTTGGTGTCCGATCTAGTTATAGATTGCTCGGATCGAATTCCAGTAATCCATGCGTCTTTGCCATTTAAAGCTCTCTTTAAAGGCTCAATCTTTCTCACTCGGCAACATTCTTTCCTTGACTCCAAAGAATTATAAAAATCATTGATGCCATAGTCGGAAACATAATTTTCAACATCATTTGATGATGGGCTATATACCTTAATTTGTGTTGAATAATTTTGATTTACTTCAGAGATAAGGTCATATGTTTCTTGATGAAGCCTGCCGGTATCTAAAGTGAATATCTCAATTGGGCTATTAATTTTATTGAGAGCATGGGTAATTACCATATCTTCTGCGCCCATACTTGTTGCAAATGTAATCGCCTTATATTGATTTGGAAGCTCACTCATTAATTGCAAGAGTGATTTTTCTTTTTCTGTTACAACGTTACGAAGCGATTCAGTGATAATAATCGTCTCAATCTTCATTGGAGCCTTATTCATATAGATTATCTTTCACCCCATAACGGCATTTGATTAAGTGTGCCTTGGTAGCTGTATGAAAAATCTTCTAGACCAAGCAGAGCTTTTTTTGCATCGTAGCCTTCTTTTATAAGGAAGCTATCAAATCCTGATCGAGCCAAATAAAATAATTGATCTTTAAAGACGTCACCAAGGGCGCGAAGGTCATTCTTATAGGATAATTTTCTGCGAATTAGATTACCTAGCGAATAAATTCTGCCGTCTGCAAATTTTTCAACATACACACCAACCACTGGAAAACTATTAATATCCTCTTTCAAATGACTGAATAGATCTAATTCGTCATGTGAGTAAATCCAGATGCCATACTCCTTATATTTCTTTTTAATTTCATCAGTTTTTAATAAATAAAGACGCAAAGGAACGATTACTTTTTCAGATTCCGGAAGTATCACCTTATTTAATGTGCCATCACTTGGAAAATCTTCTCCTGTTAACTTAAATTGAACAACCTTACCAGCTTGTTTTTTTACCTCTTCATTGCTGGTGTCAGGAACTATCCAAAACCAATCATTTAACACTAATTCTTTATTTTTTATTAATTGTGTATCCATATTAATTTTTATAAATTGCCTCTTTAAACGGATCTAATCCTATGCGGTTATAACAGTCTATAAATAATTCTTCTTCAGAGTCTCTTTGCGCAACATAGACATTTAAGATTTCTTTAATTACAGCCGGAACTTCATCTGCAGAAAATGATGGACCAATGACTTTTCCCAATGAGGCATTGACACCTTGCTGACCACCAAGTGTGATTTGATACCACTCTGAACCATCTTTATCAACTCCTAAAATACCAATGTTTCCAACATGATGATGACCACATGCATTCATACAACCTGATATATTTAACGAAATAGTTCCAATATCAAATAAAAAGTCATAATTATCAAAAAGGTTATCAATACTTTTTGCAATGGGAATGCTTTTGGCATTAGCGAGACTACAGAAATCACCACCAGGACAGCATATGATGTCAGTAATTAATCCAATATTTGCTTCACCAAGATTATTCTCACAAAGCACAGAGTAAACATCATATAAATCTTTTTCTTTTACATCAGCTAGAACTAAATTTTGCTCATGAGTGGATCGAATTTCTCCAAATGAATATTGGTCTGCTAAATCAGCAACAACTCGCATTTCGCTCGATTGTATGTCACCTGGAGCTGTTTGTTTTTTACCTTTTAGGGAAATGGTCACTGACCGATAACCATTTTTTATATGTTTCCTTGTATTTCTTTTGATCCAATGTAAAAAATTATGATCCTCCCTAAATTGATCTTCAAGATCAATTGATTCAACTGTTTCATAATTTGGACTTGTAAAAAACTGTTTTACACGGTTAATTTCTTTATCGTTTAAATGATTGGATGAGTTTTTTCCATCATTCCAATCGTCCTCTACTTGTTTTTTGAATGATTCGACACCGAGTGCTTTCACAAGAATTTTTATTCTTGCTTTATACATGTTATCTCGGCGACCGTACAAGTTGTAAATTCTAATAATAGATTCGCAGTATGATAGTAAATGTTCAATTGGTAATTTTTCTTTTAAAAGCTGACCAATCACTGGGGTTCTGCCAAGCCCTCCTCCAACAAATACATTGACGAACAAATTTTCTTGTTCTTTGACTAACTCCAAACCTATGTCATGCGTCTTGACCAGAGCACGATCATGCTTTGATCCACTGATTGAGATTTTAAATTTTCGAGGTAAGAGCGCAAATTCAGGGTGAAAGGTACTCCATTGTCTTAAGATTTCGGCGATGTATCTGGTATCAACAATTTCATCTGGAGTGACGCCAGCATAAGGATCTGTCGTTATATTTCTAATGCAGTTTCCTGAGGTTTGTATGGCATGCATTTCTGCATCTGCTAGTTTGCGTAAAATTTTTGGTGTATCTTCTAGCTTAGGCCAATTGTATTGAATGTTCTGTCTTGTACTAAAATGGCCATATCCGCGATCAAATTCATCAGCTATATCGGCAAGTGTCCTTAGCTGGTTTGATGAGAGAAGACCATAAGGAATAGCCACCCTAAGCATGGGAGCATGACGTTGAATGTAAAGACCATTTTGAAGTCTTAAAGGCCTAAATTCCTCATCAGTCAGTTCTTTATTAAAGTAACGATTGAGCTGATCTTCATACTGATCAACTCTCTGATTAACTATTTTTCTATCATAATGGTCGTATTTATACATTGATGTGATTACCTAATAGTTTTAATGCAATTCCAAATAAAATAATAACGAGTAATAGTCTGATCCATTCATCGTTTGCTTTGGCATTTAACTTAGCGCCTAGCCAAACTCCAGGGATAGACCCAACAAGAAGAACAATTAAAAGCTCCAAGTCCACAGTGCCTATAGATGCATGACCAATACCGCTAATTAGTGTTAAGGGAACTGCATGGGCAATGTCAGTCCCAATAATTTTTTTTATTGGCAGCTTCGGATATAAGATCAGAAGCATCGTCACCCCAATAGCACCAGCCCCAACTGAAGTGAGTGTCACAATAAAGCCCAATATTATACCCAAGATAATAGTTATGCTTTTTCGTTTTTTTTCACTTAAAGACGGTCTCTTTAAGGACTTATTAATAATTAAAGGTTGAAAGAAAATTGCAACAGAGGTTACGATTAACGCTATTCCAAGAAAGACTTCAATAAAGCTCGTCATATTTCCTTCTTGAACAAGATTAAAGCTCAAAAAGAAGCTTGTTAATATTGCAGCAGGTACACTTCCTGTCATCAAGTCTTTAACAATCGGCCATTCAATATGACCAAGTTTTTGATGTTTAAAGATACCAACAGATTTTGTTATTGAGGCATAGAGCAAATCAGTACCAACAGCAATCGCAGCAGGAACTTTGAAGAACAGCATGAGCAGTGGCGTCATTAAGGAGCCACCACCAACTCCTGTGAGCCCTATGAGTAAACCGATAATAAAGCCAGATAAAGTGAAAAGCATAAAAAAAAATTATAAAAAACAGCTTGAACTATAGCAGATTTTATATATAAAATAATAATATAAATAACTACTTATATAAAAAAAAGTTATATGAAATTACAGCAACTTAGGTGTGTATATGAAATTGTAAATTGTAATTTTAATGTTTCCCATGCGGCTGACAATCTGCATACCTCTCAGCCTGGGGTGAGTAAACAAATTCAGTTGCTTGAAGATGAAATTAAAGTAAAGATTTTCGTCAGAAACGGTAAGAGGTTAGTGGGCCTGACCGAGCCTGGTCAATATGTTTACGAGGCTATAGGCGATATTTTAAAAAAAGTAAAAAATATCAGGCATATTTCAGATAATTATGCTTCATCCGAAGATGGTGTATTTACCATCGCGACGACACACACGCAGGCAAGATATAAATTACCTAAGGTTGTTGAATGGTTTGTAAAACAATATCCGAATATAAAATTAAATATCCATCAGGGAAATCCAGATCAAGTCACGGATCAGGTAGAAAAAGGGGTGGCGGATATTGGTATAGCTACCGAGTCAATTGGTTTAAATGATAAAATTTTTACTATTCCCTGTTATCAATGGAATCGGATCTTAGTCGCACCTGTGAGTCATCCTTTGAATCAGACAGATAATACGATTACCTTAAATGATTTGTCTCAATATCCTATTATCACTTATGATTATGCTTTTACTGGAAGTACTAGTGTTTCAAAAGCATTTAAACAGGCCCATTTATCTCCCAATATAGTCCTTACAGCAATTGATGCAGATGTGATTAAGACCTATGTCAATCTCAATTTAGGTATTGGATTGGTTGCTGAAATGGCATACGATAAGAATAAAGATATTGATTTAAAAGCAATTGATTTAAGTCATTTATTTGAACCTAGCACAACATTGCTAGGATTAAGAAAAGATCTTTTTATAAGAAGCTTTGTGTTTGATTTTATTCAACGATTTTCTGGATTGAAGCCAGATGATCTAAAACAAAAATTAGAGGATAGATTATGAAATCAGATTTGCAAATTTCTCAGACTAAAAAGCTAAGAAATATCACAAGTATAGCTAAGAAAATAAACTTAAAATCCACTGACTTAACGACGTTTGGTAAATATATTGCAAAGATTAATTCCATCCCAAACCGTAAAAAAAATGCAAAACTTATTCTAGTTACTGCCATGAGTCCAACCCCAGCCGGTGAGGGTAAAACCACCACCACAGTGGGTCTCACAGACGCTCTCAGAAAAATAGGAAAAAAATCAATTGCATGCCTCAGGGAGCCTTCCCTGGGTCCAGTTTTTGGAATGAAGGGTGGGGCGACCGGGGGTGGATATTCTCAGGCCTTGCCCATGGAAGAAATTAACCTCCATTTTACTGGAGACTTCCATGCCATCACCTCTGCAAATAATTTACTTGTTGCGATGATTGATAATCATATTTACCACGGCAACAAGCTAAATATAGATATAAAAAAGATTCAAGTAAGGCGCTGTTTGGATATGAACGACCGTTCATTGAGAAGAATTCATCAAGATGGTCTTCGTTATGAACGAGATTCAAAGTTTGATATTACCGTGGCATCAGAGGTAATGGCAATATTTTGTTTGGCTAAAGATATGGATGATTTAAAGCTTCGGCTAGGTAAAATTTTGATTGCTTTTAGTAAAGATGGCAAGCCAATTTATGCTAGACAAATTAAGGCTCATGGCGCCATGACGGCGCTTCTAAAAGACGCTTTTAAACCAAACTTAGTGCAGACGATATTTGAAACCCCAGTCATTATCCATGGGGGACCTTTTGCTAACATTGCTCATGGCTGCAATAGTGTAATGGCGACTCGTGCGGGACAAAAGTTAGCTGATTATGTTGTGACTGAGGCAGGCTTTGGTGCTGATCTCGGTGCTGAAAAATTTATGGATATCAAGTCTCGAACACTGGGGGCCATGCCTGATGCAGTGGTGATTGTGGCTACAATACGAGCTTTAAAATATCACGGCGGTGTTACAAAAGACAAATTAAACAAAGAGAATCTTGATGCCCTTAACAAGGGATTTGAGAATTTGCAACGCCATATACAAAATTGTTTAAATCAGTTTGGAATGAATGTGGTTGTTGCGGTCAACAGATTTAAATTTGATTCTGACAAGGAAATATTATTACTAAGACAGCTAATTGAATCAGAGAGCGTGAGTATGCACTTGTGTGAGCATTGGGAGAAGGGTGCAGCAGGGGCAACTCATTTAGCTAAAGATATTGTGAAGTTATGTCAGAAGAAAAATAAAGCACATACCTTGTATGGACTAAATCAACCGATTCTTACTAAGATAGAAACGGTTGCTAAAAGTATTTATAGGGCAAAAGGAATTAAATTATCAGCGTTAGCAAGAAAAAAATTAAAAGAATTTGAGAATTTAAGTGGAGTAAAAAGAATGCCTGTTTGCATTGCTAAAACACCATATTCTTTTTCATCTGACCCCGCGCAACTTGGTGCGACATTGAATCATACCGTGGAGATCAAAGATCTTGATCTAAAAAATGGAGCCGGCTTTATTGTAATCATTTGTGGTCCAATTATGACTATGCCAGGACTACCTCTTAAGCCAGCCGCAGAGTCAATTGATGTTAACTCCAAGGGTGTTTTAGAAGGGTTGTTTTAGTGGTTGTTGTTGAAAGGGAAACAGAGTTCAAAGAAACAGTGGTTAATAAATCTAAATTCTTAAGCCAAGCTATACCTTGTGATAATCTGAGCTCGCTCAAGCAAAAGTTAGCTCTTTTGTGGAAAGAGCCTTTTGGTAATGCGAGCCATATTGTTTATGCCCTTAGAACTAAGAATGAACATGGTATTGATGCATACTTTTCTGATGATGGTGAACCTTCAGGGACAGCAGGTAAGCCTTTATTAAATATTTTAGAGGGAAGGGCTATGATTAACACTGCAGTGCTGGTTGTTCGTTATTATGGAGGAATAAATTTAGGTACTGGAGGGTTGGTGAAGGCGTATAGCGAAGCGGCACAAATGGCGCTTGATATGGGTAAATTTATTCAATATGTGGAGTATAATTTTTTTAAAATAGTATTAAAATACAATATTTTAGAACAATTTATTAAATTAGTTTCTAAATCTAAAGGTGAGGTTGTTGAAAAAGAGTTTGATGATAATGTGACTCTACATTTTAAGTTACCTAAGGGGGAAGAGCGGCAGCTAGATTCTTTTTTGAATGCTAATCAATTGGATATGATTCATGTTTGAATATCTAATTCTAGGCGCTTTAGTTGTTATTATTGTTGGAGTTTTTATGGTCCTAACTAAACAGCGACCCGCTAACAATGATATCAATTCAGAATTAAATGAGCATCATCGTAAAATACTCCAAGACTTTAATGATTCTTTAAACAAAACTACGGATCGATTTAATAAGCTTGTGAGTGAAGAGTTTAAATATAATCGTGACGTATTAGAAAACTTAAAAGTTAGTCAGCAAGAAATTATTAATCAATTAAAAGCCGAAGTGGTTGAGAAACTTAATCAAGCACTGCAGAACCAGGGCAAGATTCAGCAAGAGTCAATCCAATCCTCCCTTAAAAACACCACATTGCAGCTTCTGGCTTCAATTGAGTCACTCACCAAATCTGTCGATACCCGTCTTGAGGAAATAACCGGCAAGGTGCATGAAAGACTTGAAGAGGGTTTTAAAAAGACAAACGAGACTTTTTTAAGCGTTATGGAAAGGTTGGCTACAATTGACGAGGCTCAAAAGAAAATTGATGGTTTAACTACAAATGTTGTTAGTCTGCAGGAGCTGTTGGGAGACAAAAGGTCACGAGGTGCTTATGGAGAATTGCAGCTTGAGAGTTTAGTTAAAAATATACTGCCACCCGATTCTTTTTCTTTTCAACATTCCTTCAAGAATGGAAATCGTGCTGATTGTGTTTTATTTCTCCCGGAGCCAACAGGCACGGTCGCAGTTGACTCTAAATTCCCCATGGAAAATTATCAAAGAATGTTTGATAGCTCTTTTAGTGAGCCAGAAAAAATAAAAGCAGAAAAACAATTTAAGTTAGATGTTCGTAAACATATCACTGATATCTCAAATAAATATATAATTCCTGATGAAACTTCGGATGGAGCAGTGATGTTTGTTCCGGCAGAGGCAGTATTTGCAGAAATTCACGCCTACCACCCTGAGCTCATTCAGGATTCTTTGAATCATAAGGTGTGGGTTGTATCGCCAACCACCCTGATGGCTGTATTAAATACAGCAAGAGCTGTATTAAAAGATGTTGAAACAAGAAAGCAGGTGCATATTATCAAGGCAGAGTTAGGAAAGCTTGGCAAAGAATTCGAAAGATTTGATCAGAGAATGAAGAAGTTGGCTGATAACATCAGAATGGCCCATGAAAATGCCCAAGATGTTCATATTACATCTCAAAAAATATCACGTCGTTTTTCCCAGATAGAAAAAGTTGAATTACAGGATGATCCAAATGAATTATTGGAGTTTGAGGACTCTTTGATAGAAAAAAGTGAGCAAAAAGAAGATGATTAAGGTGTTGTTTTTTGCAAAACTTCGTGAAGAATTAAAAATAAATGAATTGGATGTCGAATATAAGGCTGATGTTGCCTCAATTAGAGAGTTAATAAACCATCTTCGACAAGAATATCAGCAAATTGATAATGTCAAAAATATCAAGGCCGCTGTCAATCAAGAATTGGCGCTAGATTGGGATTTAAGTCTTAATGATGGTGATGAGGTTGCTTTTTTCCCACCGATTACCGGGGGTTGAGCTATGGTAAGAATTCAACAAGAAAGTTTTGATATTAATTCTGAAGTAAAAAAAATAAAACGTTCTGATGAAAGTGGTGTTGGCGCCCTGGTAACCTTTGTTGGATATGTGCGTGATTTTAAAGAGGATAAGTCTGATACACTGACGTCAATGGAAATTGAATTTTACCCTGGCATGACTGAAAAAGCCTTATTAGAAATTGAGGAGAAGGCAAGAAGGGCATGGGATATTTTTGATGTAAATATAATTCACCGTTTTGGGAAATTAAACATAAATGATCAAATTGTATTGGTTGCGGTTACTTCGGCACATCGAACAGAAGCATTTAGGGCGTGTGAGTTTATAATAGATTTTTTAAAGACTGACGCACCATTCTGGAAAAAAGAGATCGGAGTAAAGTCTGAATCCTGGGTGGATGCAAATGTTAAAGATTATGAAAAAATAAATAAATGGTAATAAAATCAACCATTTATTTTTAAAATTTAATGTAATTTATTTATGAAAACAACGAATCCTTTGCAAGAAATAAGGTTCACTTTAATAAAATTTTAGATATGAAAAAATTAAGAAAAATTATTTTTCCTGTTGCCGGACTCGGTTCTCGTTTTTTACCCGCAACAAAAGCAACACCGAAGGAAATGCTACCCATCGTTGACAAGCCATTAATACAATATGCGGTTGAAGAAGCCATTGAGGCTGGCTTTAAAGATCTCATTTTTATTACGGGTAAATCCAAACGAGCAATTACAGATCATTTTGATTCTACCCTTGAGCGATTTTCCAATGTAGATGAAAAAAAAGCAAAATTAATGGATGAGATGAACCAAATTGTTCCGAAAGACGTTTCTTGTATCTATATCAGGCAAGGCGAACCTCTTGGTTTGGGACATGCAATCTTGCAAGCTAAGCCAGTTGTTGGAGATGAGCCATTTGCGGTATCTCTGGCAGATGACTTGATCGATGCTCAACCTGGTGTCTTGGCCCAATTAGTTCAGCAGTATGATGAGCAGCAAAAGTCCGTGATTGCCGTTCAAAATGTAGATAAATCGGAATCCAAAAAATATGGCATGATTGACTCCAATAATTTTGATTCAGATCTAGTGAAATTAAGTAATATCATTGAGAAACCTGATCCAGAATTTGCACCATCAAACCTTGGGGTTGTAGGCCGTTATGTTTTTTCGAATACATTGATGTCTTTTTTAGAAAAAACCTCGTTTGGCGCTGGAAACGAGATTCAGTTAACCGATGGCATTAAATTAATGTTAAAGCAAGAAGAGGTTTTTGCTTATACATTTAAGGGTAAGCGATATGATTGCGGCTCAAAGTTAGGTTATTTGATGGCGAATATTGATTATGGAATCAAAGATAGTGAATTTGGTAAAGAATTAAAAGCCTATATAAGAGAAATTAAATGATTTCTCCAATATCGGACCGCTGTCTTTATACATATGAAGACATCATCTTAGCAATTAACAACTTAGCTAATCAAATAAATGCCAAAACTAAGACTAAGGAAATGGTTTTTGCTCCGGTAATGACAGGATCTCTCGTCTTTGCAGGCCATTTATTACCGCTGTTAAACCATAAAGCACTTCATATTAATTACTTACACTACTCAAGATACATCGATAATAATGGTATAGAAGATGGTCATTGGATCCATAAACCCCGCAGAGATGAAGTGCTGAATAAGCATGTGTTGCTGATTGATGATATCCTTGACGAGGGAAAAACTCTTTATGAATGTGTTTCAACTTTAAAAAGACTGGGCGCCAAAACGGTTACCTCCTGTGTTTTATTCTATAAACCCAATACGAAAGCAAAAATTGATGCAAATTTTAAGGGATTGGAACTGCCAAATCTCTATGTCTATGGTTTTGGCTTAGATAGCAATAGCATTGATAGAAATCACCAGAATTTATATGCGAAAAATAGCTAAAACAAAATCAAATAAAAGGTCAAAAGACCCGTTTTTTAAGAGAGAGTCTCAAAAGTACGCACATCCCATTCCGAGTCGAGAATTCATCCTTGATGTCATGAAGAAATATGGCACCCCAATTAAAAAAAATGAGCTCATTAAGTTATTGCGGTTAAAAAAATCAGAAGAAGAAGCCTTAACTCACCGTTTAAAAGCCATGAGAAGGGACGGTCAGATTTTAAAAAATAGAAAAGATGTGTTTTGTATTGCAGAAAAACTCAATTGTATCTCCGGAAAGGTTCAGGGTCATCCGGATGGTTATGGTTTTTTAATCCCAGATGAACCAGAACATGATGATGTTTTTTTAAATCAAAAAGAAATGGGTAAAGTTTTTCATAACGATCGGGTGATGGTACAAATTTCTGGCTTGGATCGTAAAGGGAAGGCTGAGGGAACCATCGTTGAAGTTTTAGAAAGATTTAATACAGTCCTGGTTGGTCGTGTGGTTCAGTCGTATGGGGTGACCATCGTCGCTGCAGAGGACAAAAGAATTCATCAAGATATCATTATTCCTTACGGCAAAGACATGGATGCAGTCCCAGGGGATATAGTCGAGGTAGAAATTACTACCCAACCAGCCATGAATAACAAGCCGATGGGACAGATCATTGAGATAATTGGAAAATTAGATGACAGTGGTATCGAAATTGAAATCGCTCTTAGAAAACACAACCTTCCTTTTAGGTTTGATAAAAAAATTGAAAAAGAATTAGAGAAAATTTCTGAGATTTCTGATGGCGATTTGAAAGACCGAATTGACTTGAGAAATCATTTCTTTGTAACCATTGACGGTGAAACAGCTAAAGATTTCGATGACGCAGTGTATGCTGAAAACCACAAAGAGTATTTTAAGTTGCTGGTGGGTATCGCAGATGTCAGCCACTATGTCAAAGAGGGATCTGCTCTAGATAAAGAAGCTTTTGATAGGGGAAATTCAGTTTATTTTCCGCGCAGGGTTATTCCCATGCTTCCAGAAAAGCTTTCAAATGGATTATGTTCGCTCAACCCAAATGTTGATCGATTGGTCATGATTGCAGATATGGTTATTACAAAAAAAGGAGAGGTTCAATCACATGAGTTTTACCCTGCGGTAATTAATTCAAAACATCGCTTGACCTATACTTTAGTTGACCAGTTGATTTTTCAAAAACAGAATCAAAAAGAGCATCCAAAAGAATTAATCGAACACCTTAATACCTTAAAGTCGGTTTATGAAGTTCTCAGTGAAGCTAGAAATAAGAGGCATGCAATTGAGTTTGATCGAATTGAATCTCAAATTTTATTCGATGAGGGTGGAAAAATTAAAGATATAGTCCCTTTGTCACGAAATGAGGCGCATCGATTAATCGAAGAGTGTATGCTTGCGGCGAATGTTAGTGCGGCCGATCATCTATTATCAAAAAATATTGGGCTGTTTAGAAATCATGAAAAACCAAAGGAAGAAAAGCTTGAAATCTTAAAATCAGTTTTATCAGACTTCAAAGTGCACATGGAAGGTGGTTTAAGTCCAGATGTGAAGGATTATGAAGAGCTAATCAATAAAATTAAAAATAAAGAAAATTTTCAGATGTTGCAAACCATGATTTTACGGTCAATGCAGCAAGCTAATTACGGTGCCGAAAACAAGGGTCATTTTGGTCTGGCGTACGAAAAATATACCCACTTTACTTCACCAATTCGAAGATACCCGGACTTGGTTGTGCATCGTTTAATTAAATCTTTTTTAAATGAAAATAAACTTAAAACAGATAATTTAGAATCTATTGGCAATCATTGCTCATCCACTGAGAGAAGGGCAGATGAAGCAACTCGGGATGTAGAAAATTGGTTGAAATGTTTTTACATGAAAGATAGGATTGGTGAAAAATTTGATGTTGTTATTTCTAGCGTGACAAATTTTGGAATTTTTGTTGAAATTCCTCGTTTACACATTGAAGGGTTGGTTCATGTAACGGAGCTCGGAAATGATTACTTTGTCTTTAATAAAGAAAAACAGATGCTCGAAGGTGAAAAAACAAAGAAAAAATTTAGACTGGGTGATGAGTTAGCGGTAAAACTCATTCGAGTAGATTTAGAACTTGGAAAAATGGATTTTACTTATATAAAGAATTTATAGAATGACTAATTTAATTTATGGGATTCATTCAGTTGATTCGGCCGTTAGAAGCAATCATGTGGATCAACTATTTGTTTGTAAAGATCGAAATTCAGAAAAAATGACGAGAATCATTGAGATCGCTCAAAAAAATAGGATCCCTGTGAGTTTTATGGATGCCCAGTGGTTTAAGAAAAACTTTAGTTCCAATAGTCACCAATTTATTGCCGCATCGGAAAAAAATCACTCTTTCTCAAAAAAGAACCTTGAGGATTTTCTGGCTGAAGTCACTAAGCAACACTTTTTTTTGATCCTCGATGAGGTTCAAGACCCACATAATTTAGGTGCTTGCTTTAGGATTGCCAGCGCTTTCGATTTAAGCGGAATAATTGTACCGAAAAATAATTCTGTCGGGATCACCCCGGTTGTTTCAAAGGTAGCAAGTGGAGCAGTTAATCATATCCCTTTTTTTTCAGTGACAAATTTATCACGAACAATTGACTTATTAAAAGAGCATAACTTTTTTATTTATGCTGCTGATGGTTATTCAGAGTTATCAATTTATGATCAAAGCTTCTCCGGGAATGTAGCTTTGGTCATGGGTTCTGAGGGTAAGGGGATTAGAAGGTTGACCAAAGACAAATGTGATTTAACATTCTCAATCCCAATGTCAGGGTCTATTGAAAGTCTGAATGTATCTGTTGCCACAGGGATTTGTGTATCTGAAATCAGAAGAAAGCTAAAGTAGTTTCAGAATTTTTCTGTAGGAACTTCTCAGTTTTTGTAGCTTGTTTGGATTGTCATTCAATTTTATGCCATAGCTTGGGAAAATTGTCCTTAACTTTTTTCTATAATCCAGATTCCCATCTAAAAAGCACTTTTCAACAATCTCTAGCATTGAGGCTGCAGAAACTGATGCTCCTGGAGAAGCGCCCAATAAGGCAGCCAGAGATTTGTTGTTATCATAAATAATCTCTGTTCCAAATTCTAATTTACCAAATAATCCATCTGAAGGTTTGATGATCTGCACTCTTTGACCAGCCGATATTAATTTCCAATCGGATGACTTTGCATCGGGATAGAATTTCCTTAAATGTTTCATTCGGTTTGTATGATTTTGTAAGGCTTGTTTTACTAAGTAGGAGACAAGATTTAAATTTTTAATACCAACGGTTAGTATTTCTTTCAAATTTGATAATTTGATGGAGCTGGGAAAATCTAAAAATGAGCCTGATTTTAGAAATTTAAAGGTAAAACCGGCAAATGGACCAAATAATAATGATTGTTTTCCGTTGATGTTACGAATATCGAGATGTGGCACAGACATCGGAGGTGCCCCTGTCTCGGCTTGACTATATACCTTACCTTTATGCTGTTTAATGATAGTTTGATTGTCACATACCAACCATTTACCGCTGATTGGAAAACCACCATAACCTTTGGCTTGAGGTAATTTGAGGTTCTGAAGAATTTTAATTGAATTACCACCCGCACCTAAAAAAATAAAATTTGTATGTACCTGGCCTAATTGTGTTTGAAATTGGTAACCGTTATTCATTTTTTTGATTTTGGTTACGTGTTCATTGGTATGTATTTTGAAAGATGGATTCTTCAGTAATCTTTTAATTAAGATAGATGTTAACTGACCAAAATTTAAATCCGTACCATATTCATAATTTGTAAGAGAGATGTTCTCATCATTTTTTCGACCTTTGATGAGGAGAGGAAATAACGATTTAATTGTTTGTGCATCTTTTGTAAAAGTCATTCCCTTGAAAAGAGGTTGCTTGCTTATTAGCTTAAATCTTTTTTCTAAAAATTCTGTATGCCTTTTATCCCATACAAAACTGGCATGTGAAGATTTGGTAATAAAGGTTTCAGGAGCAATACTTTTATCGTTTTTCACAATATAAGCCCACAATTGTAAGGACAGCTCGAACATTTCACAAACTGAAAGGGCTTTATTGAGATTGATTTTATTATTTTTCTCAGGTGTGTAATTTAATTCACAATTTCCTGCGTGACCAGTACCGGCATTATTTAAAGCGGCAGAACTCTCTTCGCCAAAGGAAGATAATTTTTCAAAGAGGTGGATTTTTAATTTTGGGTCAATTTCATGAAGAATTGTTGCCAATGTAGCACTCATTATGCCACCACCAATCAAGGCGATATCAATTTCATTTACAATTTTTTCCATCGCGTTATTATATGTAATTATTTAAAAATCTTAAAATTATGTACCAAATAATTCTCGCTGTAGGACTTCTTATTTTTGCTGCTCATGCCTTAAGTTTTGTTTTTAAAAAGACCTTAATTCCAGATGTGTTAATTCTAATCATTTTTGGTATCATAATTGGTCCAGTTTTTCATCTGGTCTCGTCCTCAGATTTTGGAAAAATAGGTCAGGTGATTACGACGATTGCTTTGGTGGTTATTCTTTTCGAAAGTGGCTGCTCTTTAAATTTCAGGGTGTTGATGAATTCATTTAAAACTTCAGGTTTTTTAACCCTGGCTAGTTTTATTGTAACCACAGTGATTGTTACTTTTTTTTCATTAAGTTTTTTAGATTTAAATTTTATTTCGAGCTTGATGCTGGGAGTTATTTTAGGAGGTACATCTTCAGCAGTAGTTGTTCCAATTACAAACGTTTTAGATATTGAGTCAACCACAAAAACAACCTTGCTACTTGAATCAGCAGCAACTGACGTACTTTGCATCCTTACCTTATTCTCACTTGTTGAATTTTACGAACAGGATCAGGCTTTTAATATCATTAAGTTTATATCAAGCATTGGCGCCTCTTTTATAATGGCAATCGTATTTGGCCTGTTTGCAGGAACAGTGTGGCTCATTATTATCGATAAAATAAAAAACTTCCCTAACACTCTCACAACGACCATTGCATGGTTATTTATTGTCTATGGATTAACTGAGTTGTTTGGTTACTCTGGCCCAATTGCGGCATTGGCATTTGGTTTAATTCTCACTAATTATCAATCATTTGGTTTTATTAATAATTTTATTTTGGCTAAACATGAAATTAAGCCGCTCACAAAAACAGAATTAGATTTTTATAGTGAGTTAGTTTTTTTATTAAAGATCTTCTTTTTTATTTTTTTGGGAATTCAGATCGAAATAAAGGAATATAATCTACTCGCCTTTGCCACCGTCTTAGTTTTTTTCATATTTATTTTCAGAATTCCAATGACAAAGATCTTATTTAAAGAGACAAGTTTTACTGATAAATCCTATATTTCAATGATGGCTCCCAAGGGGTTAGCTGCGGCGGTCTTAGCATCCATTCCGTTAACTTATAATGTCCCAGGATCAGAAGTGATCATTGATATTGTTTCAATGGTGGTGGTCTTCAGTATTATTCTTTGTGCAGTATTGGTGATAATGTTTAGATTTAATTTTGTTAAACGACTTTATCAGAAAGTATTATAAAAAAAGCCACATCAGCTGATGTGGCTTTGAATTTGGCTCCCCAACCTGGGCTCGAACCAGGGACACACGGATTAACAGTCCGTTGCTCTACCGACTGAGCTATTGGGGAAGAGAAGTGAGATGGTAAACAGAAAATAGCTTTTGGTCAATATGAAATACAATTAAATTTCTACTGCTTTTTTAATTCGTGAAATAGCCTCAACTAAATTTTCCATAGAGGTGGCAAACGATAACCTAAAATAACCTTCAGCACCAAAAGCTGATCCAGGAACAACAGCTACATTGGCTTTATCTAATAGGTATTCACACAATCCGATATCGTTATTTTTTGAAATAACATTCGCTTTAAACAACCGATCTATCGCATCTTGAGCATAAGGAAATGCATAAAAAGCACCCTCTGCTGGAATGCAGCTTAATCCGTTAATACTGTTTATATTTTCAACAACATAAGTATGCCTTAGCTTAAATTCCTTAACCATTTCAGCAATACATTCATTATTACCTCTTAGGGCTGTTTCAGCAGCAGCCTGTGATATCGATGACGGGTTGGAAGTTGACTGTGATTGTAATTTCGTCATAGCTTTAATAATTTTTGTTGGTCCAGCGGCATAACCAATTCGCCATCCAGTCATAGAATAGGCTTTAGATACACCATTAAGAATGACTGACCTATCTTTTAAACTAGGATCTACCATCACAATATTATTAAAAACTTGATCATTTAAATTAATATGTTCATAAATATCGTCGGAGGCAATGATCACGTTAGGATATTTATGAAGGACTGTTGCCAGTTGAACCAATTCTTTTTTTGTGTAAACAGAGCCTGTTGGATTCGAAGGTGAGTTTAAAAAAACTAACTTTGTTTTCTCTGTGAGGGCTGTATCTAGTTGTTCTGCAGTGATTTTAAAATTATCTTCAATAGTTGTTGAAATAATTTTTGCTTCAGCACCGGTGAGGACAGCAATGTCTTCATATGAAACCCAATACGGTGCAGGAATCACAACTTCATCACCAGCATCTAAAACAGATAAACATAAATTAAAAATACACTGTTTACCACCAACACCGACAACAATTTCTTCTGCCTTGTAATCTAGGCCGTTGTCATTTTTAAATTTATCAACAATGGCATTTTTTAATGAGGGTATGCCACCAACCGGTGTATATTTTGTTTTACCATCATTGATGGCTTGGATAGCACCTTGTTTAATAAATTCAGGAGTATCAAAATCAGGCTCGCCCGCTGCTAAGCCAATAATATCTATTCCCTGTGATTTTAATAATGAGGCTTTTGCAGTAACGGCTAGAGTAGGGGATTCTTTGATACGTTGGACTGCAGAAGATAAAGTAATATTGTCGGACAAGGTAAGTTCTAAAATTAAAGTGTTTAAAGATTAAGATTCTACAAAATAAATGACTACGCGTGAAGAATTATTTCTCAAAAAGATCTTTTATTTCTAGCGCCTTATCCAAATTTATTTGATTTAATTTTTGATAGTATGCATATGCTACAGAAGGGTCATCTTCTTTAAACAATTTTGCTAACTCAAATAACGGATCAATATTATTTTTGTCGCATTGATTCGATTTTATGAATGCCTCTTTTGCTTCAATATATTTTTCCATAGACAAATAAGCATACCCAAGCTCATACCATGCTTCCGTATTATTAGGTTCTGTTTTCGTCCACTCTTTAGCTAAAGGTACGACTTTTTCCCACTCCATTTTTGCTTTAGGAACAGCAATTCTTAAATAGTATGGCTTTTTATCCTCATCTTCCTCCCACAGTGCCTTTCCATCAATTGGAAAGTCATCATACTCTTTCTTAGCCATAAGCTCTTTAAGCCATTCAACAGGAACAGCATAATAGGTTCCATATCCTGTGGTCTTGAAGGTATTAATACCAATAAGTTCACCGTTCATATTAAACAGCCCGCTTCCACTAGCACCAAGGCGAAATTTAGCGCTGGAAAGAATAAGGTTACCATTTTGATTTGGATATGTTGCAATGATTAACCCGCCGATAGTTAATGGCACAGGGGCACCATTTGAGTGTCCGATACCTACCACCTCATCATTTTTATTTAACACAGAAGTACCTAATGGTATTGGAGTTCGATTTAGATTATGAACTTCTAATAAACAAAGATCGTGCCAAGAATTTGATTTAACCGAAACAATTGAGTAAGTGGTATCACCTTGAGATACCCAAGGTTTTTTTGTACCACGAAGTACATGACAGTTAGTAACAATTTCATTTTCACCAACAATTACTCCGGACCCATACCCAAGTGAACCATTTTCTTGATACCCTCTAATCATCACCACAGAGTTGTATGCGTGCATTAACGCAGCTTGATCATAGGCTACTGCCGTAGTTGATAAAAGAATGAGAGATAATATTAATTTTTTCATGTTTTAATGACTGAACTAAGACTATAAAGTTCTTTTGCTGATAATATTTATAGTTTATGAATGAAGTCGAATTTAAAAAATATCCAAACAGTCCTTATGAGTTAGCTCTTCCATTTGAGCCGTCAGGAGATCAGCCAAAAGCTATTGAGCAACTGATAGATGGTATTAATCGCAATGAGAAGTTTCAAACATTGCTTGGGGTAACAGGCTCTGGAAAGACATTTACGATTGCAAATGTTATTGCTCAAACTGGAAGGCCTGCCATTGTGATGGCACCAAATAAAACTTTGGCAGCACAACTATATTCTGAATTTAAAGAATTTTTTCCAAATAATTCCGTTGAATATTTTGTTTCCTACTACGATTACTACCAACCTGAGGCCTATGTTCCTGCTAGAGACCTTTTTATAGAAAAAGATTCGAGCATTAACGACCATATTGAACAAATGCGACTCTCTGCAACTAAAGCACTTTTAGAACGAGATGATTCGATTATTGTTGCTTCGGTTTCAGCCATTTATGGAATTGGCGACCCAGTTGATTACCAAGGAATGGTGCTGCATATTCAATCTGGTGAAAAAATCTTACAAAGAAATATTGTCCAAAGACTTGTCTCGATGCAGTACGATCGAAATGATTTTGATTTCGCAAGAGGAACATTTCGCGTTCGTGGAGATGTGATTGATATATTCCCAGCTGAGAACTCAGAAACTGCACTACGAATCTCGATGTTTGACGATGAAGTTGAGAGTCTCACCCTATTCGATCCGCTAACTGGCCAACTATTTAATAAAATCAAAAGATTTACGGTTTACCCATCTAGTCACTATGTCACCCCCCGACAAACTGTGGTGAATGCAATTGAAAAGATTAAAGTAGAGCTCCATGATCGGGTGAATTTTTACCTCAAAGAAAAAAGACTGGTTGAAGCACAGCGTATAGAGCAAAGAACAAAATTTGATATTGAGATGCTGAATGAAATTGGTTTTTGTAAGGGGATAGAAAACTACTCCAGGCATTTATCAGGAAGAGCCCCAGGAGAAGCGCCACCAACATTAATTGATTACCTACCTGACAATACCTTAATGTTTTTTGATGAAAGTCACGTCACTATTCCGCAGATTGGGGGAATGTATAAAGGTGACAGGGCGAGAAAAGAGAATCTGGTTGATTTTGGGTTTAGATTGCCATCCGCCATGGATAATCGCCCATTAAAATTTGAGGAGTTTGAAAATCTCATGAAGCAATGTGTTTTTGTCTCGGCAACTCCAGCAGATTATGAAGATAAGCATTCAAAAATCATCGTGGAACAGGTTGCTCGACCAACCGGCTTGGTGGATCCTGCGATAGAGGTATATCCTGCGGATTCACAGGTTGATCATCTCCTAGGCGAGATAAAAAAAACCACTGAACAGGAGAACAGGGTGTTAGTCACCACACTAACAAAAAGGATGGCAGAAGATTTAACTGATTATTTAATTGAAAATGGCATTCAGGTGAAATATTTACATTCAGATATTGACACTGTGGAACGTGTCGAGATTATTCGCGATTTACGCTTAAAAGAATTCGATGTTCTTGTTGGCATTAATCTTCTGAGAGAAGGTCTTGATATCCCTGAGGTTGGTTTGGTTGCAGTTTTAGATGCAGATAAAGAAGGTTTTTTGAGGTCTGAGCGCTCTTTAATTCAAACAGCGGGGAGGGCAGCAAGAAACCTAGATGGAAGGGTGATATTTTATGCAAATACTGAAACTAAGAGTATGAAGTCTGCCATCAGGGAAATGACTCGCCGGCGTGAGCGACAAATTGCCTACAATACAGAAAATAACATCACCCCAGCTGGAGTTCGAAAAAAAATTAAAGATATTATTGAAAAAGAAATGGACACAGAGTCCTTTAAAATCAATCAAAGTGAACGTAAAAAATATAGAAAATATGAAGATTTAACGGAACCAAAACTTATTAAAGAAATTTCTAAACTTGAAAAAAGTATGCAGAAGTTTTCAAAAAATTTAGAATTTGAAAAAGCAGCAGAGATTAGGGATGAAATAAAGTTTTTAAAAGTAAAGGTGTACGGACCCAATCTAAAAGATCATATGTCATAAATTCAATTTGTTTTTTATTGATATTCTCTGAAATGTTAGTATAATCTTCTTTTTTTAATCCTTGCCTCACAGCATTTGACTGGAGGCTATAACCAAGAGGAAACACTATGCGACATTACGAAGTTGTATTTATCGTTCATCCTGATCAAAGCGAACAAGTTCCTGCGATGATTGAGCGATATCAAACCCTCCTAAAAACAAACTCTGGCAACATTCACCGTCTTGAAGACTGGGGAAGAAGACAGTTAGCTTATCCAATTCAAAAAATTCATAAAGCTCATTATGTTTTAATGAATATTGAATGTGATCAAAAAACACTTGAAGAGCTAGAGACATCATTTAAATTTAATGATGCTGTTTTAAGACATCTTACTTTCGCAACCAAAGATGCAGTAACAACTCCATCCCCAATGATGAAAGAAGAAAAATCTAAAACAATCGTTGGCGATCAAGAGTCAGTTGATAGCAAGGAAGAGGAAACTAGCGAATCTTGAATGAATTAGTGTTGGTTGGAGTGGTGTCCAGTCTTGATGATGTTAGATACACGCCAGCAAATGTTCCAATCAGAAATTTAACGATTCATTTTGAAGATTTAAGTAAAAAAAATTTTTTTAAATTTGTTGAATTTGAGATAAATGCAGTAGTAATAGGTGATTTGGTAAAAGAAGATTTAACGATTAACGAAACTTACCAATTTAGAGGTTTTTTAGATAGAAAGTCAAAAAAATCGAATCAACTGCTATTTAACATTCAAGAATTTAAGTTAAGGAGTAAATGATATGGCAAGAGATATGATGATAAGAAGAAGAAGATACTGTCGCTTTTCAGCAGAGGGTATCAAAGAAGTTGATTATAAAGATGTTGATTTACTAAAAGACTTTATTTTAGAGAACGGTAAGATTATTCCAGCTAGAATAACTGGTACAAAAGCTCGTTATCAAAGACAGTTAACAACTGCAGTGAAACGCGCGCGATTTCTAGCTCTTCTTCCATACACTGACAAACATTAAGGAGATAGGCATGCAAGTTATATTATTAGAAAAAATTGCTAACTTAGGTAACCTTGGTGATGTGGTTAAAGTTAAAGATGGTTATGGAAGAAACTTTTTAATTCCTCAAGGCAAAGCAAAAAGAGCAACAGAGTCTAACATGGCTGAATTTGAGGCTAAAAAAGCTGAATTTGAAAAGCAACAGGCAGCTTTACTTAAGTCAGCACAAGATCGTGCTAAAAAATTAGATGGTTTCACATTACAAGTAACCCAAAAAGCAGGCGTGGATGGGAAATTATTTGGCTCTGTAACGAATTTTGACATTGCTGAAGAACTAGTTAAGGCTGGTCATGAAGTTACAAAATCAGAAATCAGAATGCCTGACGGTCCACTTAAAATTGTTGGCGATCACAAAGTATCAATCGCTCTTCATGCCGATGTTGTGGTTGAAATTACGGTCTCTGTTCTCGGAGAAACTGAATAAAAATTATTTTTTTTGGGCTGCCACTGGCAGCCTTTTTTTTATCGTTTATAATCAATAAATGGCCGACGATTCAATTAGTAAATTAAGACTCCCACCCCACTCATTAGAGGCTGAACAATCCTTACTTGGAGGTTTATTGATTGATAATGAGGCGATAGATAAAGTTGCTGATCTAGTGTCGGTTAAAGATTTTTATCGACAAGATCATCAAATTATTTATCAACATATCCATCGATTAATTGAAAGATCGCAGCCCGCTGATATAGTCACCGTTGGCGAGTCTCTTGAATCGAATTCTGAATTAAATACGGTTGGCGGCCTTGAGTATTTGGGCCTTCTTGCTGAAAGCACACCTACGGCTGCAAATATAAGAGGATATGCTCAGATTATCAGAGAGCGATCAATCATGCGCAATCTAGTAGAAGTTGGTACGGATATTGTTGACAATGCTCTATCTCCACAAGGAAGAGATGCTCAACAATTACTGGATGAGTCTGAGTCAAAAATTTTCCAAATCGCTGAGGCTGGCAAAAATGATCGGATTGGTTTTACTGACATTAAAGAGTTATTACCTCAGGTAGCCGAAAGAATTGACCAATTATTTCAAAGAGATAATCCATCCGATGTGACTGGAATTCCGACTGGTTATAAAGATCTAGACATGATGACCTCAGGCTTGCAGCCGGGCGATTTAATTATTATTGCAGGTCGTCCATCCATGGGTAAAACTTCTCTCGCTTTGAACATGTGTGAGTATGTTTCTGTTGACACTGGTTTGCCAACAGCAGTTTTCTCGATGGAGATGGCTTCAACACAACTTGTTTCCAGATTAATTGGTTCTGTAGGCAAGTTAAATCAACATAAAATGAGAACAGGGCAACTTGATGATAATGATTGGGAGAAATTATCTTATGCTCTTGGTCAATTAAATGAAGCACCCATTTTTATTGATGAAGGGTCCGCCTTAAACCCATATGAAGTTCGCGCTAGAGCCAGAAGACTTCATAAACATTGCGGCAGATTGGGTCTTATAGTGATTGATTATCTGCAATTAATGGGCTCGGCTGGTTCTACTGAAAATAGAGCTACTGAGATATCTGAAATTTCACGATCCTTGAAAGCATTAGCTAAAGAACTCAACGTTCCAGTTATTGCTTTATCTCAATTAAATCGAAGTGTGGAGCAAAGACCAGACAAGCGTCCGGTTATGTCAGATTTAAGAGAATCAGGCGCGATTGAACAAGATGCAGATGTCATTATGTTTATCTATCGTGATGAAGTTTATAACCCAGAAACACCGGACAAAGGTATAGCTGAAATTATTCTGGCTAAGCAAAGAAATGGTCCTGTAGGCAGAGTGAAATTAACATTTTTGGGTGAATTTACCAAATTTGAAAATTACGCTAACCCAATCGGTTATGATATTCCAGAATAATGCGTCCTCTAAAAGCTCTCATTAATATTGATAATGCGAAACATAATTTAAATTATGTGAGATCTCTAGCCCCTTCATCAAAAATTATGGCGACACTCAAAGCTAATGCATATGGGCATGGCTTAACTATTATGGCTGGTGCCTTTAATGAGGCAGATGCTTTTTCTGTGCTTACCATTGAAGATGCAATTGAGCTGAGAGAAGCTGGGTTTGATAAAAAAATACTGTTGCTAGAGGGTGCTTTTGATGAAGAAGATCTAAAGATTGCTGCGGCTTATCATTTTGATTTGGTGGTCCATAATGACTATCAGTTGGCATTAATTAGACAGCTTCCTCATGACAAGCAGATTGATATTCATTTAAAAATTAATACTGGTATGAATCGACTTGGTTTTTCAATTAACGCTGTTAATAAAGTATATAAGCAACTAAAAAATGATGATCGTATTAATGAAATTGTATTTATGAGTCATTTTGCAAATGCTGATAAAACTAACGGCACTGATGGGCAATATCAAGTAATTGAAAAACTAATGAATGACTTTAACGAGCCATTCTCTATTGCAAATTCTGCAGCTCTGATTTTAGACAATAAGACTCATGCAGACTGGGTTAGACCCGGCATTATGTTGTACGGTGCGACTCCGTTTGATTTTTCACAAAAGATACCTGACTTAAAACCAGTTATGACTCTTCGTTCAGAGGTCATTTCTATTCAGGAAATCAAAAAAGGACAAGGCGTTGGTTATGGAGAAGATTTTGTTGCCGACAAGGATATGAGGATTGCAACTGTGGCTTGCGGGTATGCGGATGGTTATCCAAGGCATGCGCCGACTGGCACACCTGTGGTGATTGATGGGATAAAAACTAAAACCGTGGGCAGGGTATCTATGGATATGCTAGCGGTTGATATTACTGACCTAGGAAATGTAAATTATGGATCTATGGTTGAGTTATGGGGAGAGCAGTTGAGTGTTGATGAGGTGGCTAACAATGCGAAAACAGTTGGCTATGAGCTCTTGTGTGCAATCTCATCAGCATCAAGGGTACCAATTGATATAAATTAATGGCTAAATCAAAGACCTTATACCAGTGCCAACAATGTGGTGGTCATTCTTCGAAGTGGCAAGGCCAATGCCCACATTGTTTTGAGTGGAATTGTCTGGAAGAGCAGGTATTGCAGACATCAACATCACGTTTTAAGTCATTAAATAAAAAATCAAACCTAATTAATATCAATGAAGTAGAAATCAATGAGATATTTAGGCATCCAACCAACAATGGTGAGCTTGATCGAGTCTTAGGAGGAGGACTTGTCCCGGGAGGTGTGACATTGATTGGTGGGGATCCAGGTATTGGAAAATCTACATTATTAATTCAGGCTTTATCTTCTCTGACAAAAAATCCAAATCAAGAAATTACTGCAATCTATATAACGGGTGAGGAATCAATTGAACAGGTTGCGATGCGAGCAAGAAGGTTAGATTTAGAAGTCTCTGATCTTTTGGTGCTGTCGGAAATAAATTTGGGCAATATTATTACCGTCATTGAAAAAGAGAAACCCAGTGTAGTAGTGATTGACTCTATACAAACCCTTTTCTCTGAGGAGCTCAACTCAGCTCCAGGATCGGTATCGCAGGTAAGGGAGTGCGCTGCGCAATTGACACGAGTGGCTAAAGCGAATGATGTCAGTATGATATTTGTAGGCCATGTGACCAAAGAAGGTTCTATAGCTGGTCCACGAGTACTTGAACATATTGTTGATACAGTCTTATATTTTGAAGGGGAGTCAAATTCCTCTTATCGCTTAGTAAGGTCAATTAAAAATAGATATGGTGCAGTCAATGAATTGGGTATTTATGCAATGACCGAAAAGGGTTTGAAAGAGATCTTAAACCCCTCAGCTATATTTTTATCTGAAACCTCTTTTGATCAAGCAGGTTCAGTGGTTACGGTCATGCAAGAGGGAACCAGACCAATTCTAATCGAACTCCAGGCATTAGTAGATGAGTCAAAGCAATCTTCTCCTAAGAGGCTATCTGTTGGCTTGGAGAATAATAGAATATCAATGATCTTAGCCGTATTAAATAAACACCTGGGTTTATCCTGTCATAGCCATGACGTTTTTTTAAATGCGGTAGGAGGGGTTAAAATTTCTGAACCCGGTGTTGATTTGGCTGTGTTGATCGCAATCGCTTCTTCATTGCAAGAAAAACAGGTCCACAGCAAAACTCTTATTTTTGGAGAGGTTGGCTTAGGGGGCGAAGTAAGACCTGTTGTGCGAGGGCAGGAGAGAATTCAGGAAGCCATAAAATTAGGCTTCAAACGTATCATTTTGCCTAGAAAAAATCTACCTAAAAAGACCATTGATGATGTCGAATTAATCCCTGTAGATAATATCAAAAACGCTTTAAATGCAGCTATAAAATAATAATAATTTAAATTAAATTAATATCCTAAGTTATTATTTTTAATATAGTTTTTAATATTATATAAAATTTTCTTATTGGTGTGAGCTGAGTTCGCTCATTAAGAATATTAGCTAAATTACCTTCCTCAATCGATAGCAATAAATCATAGTAAATATAACCCATCATCATTCCAGGAAGTTGTCTGTTCTTATCTTCTTTTGGTAGCATTGAAAAAGCTTTACTGTAAAATGATTTTGCTCGTTCAATTTGATATTCCATTAAATTAATAAGTTTTTTGGGGTCCACATGGTCTTTAAAATCGTTTTCATCAATCTTAAATTGTTTTAAGTCATTTAATGGAATATAAATTCTATTTCTTCGAATATCCTCACCCACATCACGAATAATATTGGTTAGCTGCAATGCGATCCCAAGGTTATGGGCATAATCTAAGGTTTTTTTGTTCTCGAATCCAAATATATGAGCCGCTAAAATACCTACCACTGAGGCTGCTCGATAGGTATATAACTGAAGTTGCTTGAAATCCTCATATCGATTGAAATCTAGATCCATTTTCATTCCATCAATGATTTCTATAAAGTAATTTTGATTTAAATTATATTTGCGAACAGGCTCTAGCAGGGCTTTAGTTACAGGATGTTGGGGATTATCTTGGTATAAATTGTTAATTTCGGAGTGCCACCAGTTTAATTTCGCTAAACCAACCTCATATTCTATGCAATTATCAGCGATGTCATCTACCTCTCGGCAAAAGGCATATAAGGCAATGAGAGCCTTTTTCTTTTGGGGATTGAGAAAGATAAAAGGCAAAGCGAAATTGGTTTTGCTCTCTTTAAGTTTGTTTTTGCAATATTGATCAGGGGTCATCGCAGAAAAATTGCCTTTGTAAAAACAATAAACCAACTTATTGGGTCCATTTTTATGTTGAACGGGTTTTCCTCTTTTTTGATTTTTTGACTAAGCATGAGACCAGCTGATATTAATAATTTCATTTCTAATTTAAAACGCCAATTACCATAGTTAAGAATACCTTTTCCCAATACTAAGCGATTATTGATTTGATCGGTCCAATAATTTTTAAAATTATGCCAATTTCCATGAAATTGACCTTTTTTAAGTGCTGAAACATCTATTTGGTATTGTTTGATCAATGATTTTGGAAGATAAACCCTATCTTTATCAAGATCTTCTTGGATATCTTGAATCATGTCTATCATCGCAAAAGCAGAACAAACATGATTTGCATATTTATAGGTTTCTTTTGAATCAAGTTGGTTGACTTGAAGGTATAACCTCCCAGCAGCATTTGCCGCATCCTCGTAATAATCAAATAACTCCTTTTCATTTTCGTATTTCTTTTTGGTTGTATCCTGAAAAAAAGCATCGAGGAGTTGGTAGAAGTAGTGAATATTCAGTTTATAAGTTTTAATGAGGTGAAATAAATCGACAAACAAAGGGTCACTTGGCATTCTGTGTTTTTTTATCACATCTAACTGAGATTTCATTTTTTTAATTTGATCTTGTTTTGCTTTTACTGAAAGATTTTCGTCATCTGCAATATCGTCACCAATACGAGCGAAAGCATAAATGGTAATAATGGCATTTTTATTTTCTTTGGGTAAAAATTTAGCAATAGAAAAGTTTTCATAATGCTTTTTGATTACTCGATTATCTTTTAGACTTGTATAATTACTTGATCTCATTTAATTATTATATAAGGATAAATTATTTTGCTAGCAATAATAGGTGGATCTGGGTTATGTAATATTGAGGGGCTGGAAATAATTCGTCGTGAAATTGTCAGAACCCCTTACGGCCAGCCATCGGAACCCTTGATTTTTGGTAATCTAGGTGGAAAAGAGGTTATTTTTCTAGCCAGACACGGTGCCAATCATACTTTGGCCCCTCACCATATTAATTATCGAGCAAATATTTGGGCCCTTCAATCTGTAGGTGTTAAATCTATTATTTCAATTGCCTCAGTGGGGTCTATTGAAAAATCAATCAAGGTTGGAGACTTTGTTATTCCTCATCAGGTTATCGACTATACTCATGGAAGAAATAACACCTACTTTGATGGAATAGATAATCCGGTGAAACACATTGATTTCACCTATCCCTATGACATGAGTTTAAGAGAAATTATTATTCAATCTGTTCAAAAACTTAAATATAACTTCGTCACCAAAGGGGTATATGCAGCAACCCAAGGCCCTCGATTGGAAACAGCTGCTGAAATTGATCGTTATGAAAAAGATGGAGCAACGATTGTGGGGATGACGGCGATGCCAGAGGCAGTGTTGGCACGTGAGTTAAATTTAAGTTATGTAGCAATTTGTCCAGTGGCGAATCATGCGGCTGGAAGGGGAGAAAGTGCTGAGGGTATCTCGTCCGCCATGCTCAATCATAGTTCGCAGCAGACTATTAAAAATACCATCGATATTCTTATTCATCTTGTAAAAATATATGGCTATTAGAGATATTCTTAAAATGGGTAATCCTGATTTGCTCAAAGTAAGCGAGCCGGTAGATTTTAAAAAGGATGACCTTAAAACGCTCATTGAGGATATGAAAGAGACCATGAAAGCCAATGATGGAGCTGGCTTAGCAGCCCCTCAGATTGGTGTTTTTAAGCGCCTAGTCATCTTTGGGTTTGATACAAACGATCGTTATCCAGAAGCAGACTCTGTACCATTTACCGTCCTCATTAATCCGATCATTACACCATTGTCAGATGAAAAAGAAAATGGCTGGGAGGGTTGTTTGTCCGTCCCTGGTCTCAGAGGTGTTGTGCCAAGGTATACTCATATTAAATATGAGGGGTATGATGCGGAAGGTAATAAAATTGAAAGGGAAGTGGAAGATTTTCACGCTCGCGTGGTTCAGCATGAATGCGATCATTTAGATGGTATTTTATATCCAATGAAAATTGAGGATTATCGATACTTTGGTTTTCATGAAGAAATATTTAAAGATTAGTTTTGTAGATTTCAAACCTATGATAAAATTTGCACCACGGAAGAGTGGCAGAGTGGTTTAATGCACCGGTCTTGAAAACCGACGTGGGTTCATGCCCACCGTGAGTTCGAATCTCACCTCTTCCGCCAGTTTATCAACATACTTAATCTTTTAAAACCCTATTAAATAAAGAAATTAATGTATTTCAGATCTACTAAAAATACATGAAAAAATATTTTGGGTTACTCACCTGATTTAAAAAAATCCTCATATCATGATACATCACATAAATAAGGTCTAAATATGATTTATAATGATTTTAATCCAATTATTTTAAAAAAATTAAAAATATTATTTAAATTGAGTTAAGTTAAATTAAATGTTTTCTGTATTAATGAAAGGATGATTATTAAAGGGAGTTGTGATGATTGAATTTTATGAGCATAAATCACGCTTAGCACCGAGATTTTTTTATAGAAACTTTATTGAATTGGTATCAAAATCAGATTTATCCCATGATGAAATAGTAAATATTTTCGAAAAAGAAGTTAATAATAAATCTACGAAAGATTACTTTGGATTTACTTGGAATCTGCCTGATTATTTTATAAATCATTTTGATGAATCTATAGTTAAATCTTTTAATGAAATTTTAAAGAAAAAAGCAGAAAAAACACCAAGAATTTTAAAGAATTGTATATATCCTTTTGTAAGCGATGAGTTCTCTATAAATTCAGATTTTTATAAAAATATTTTATCAGATAGAAAATTATTATTAAGCGAAAATGAAAAATTCTTCACAATCGGTAGTTGCTTTGCAAATAATTTTGCATTATTTCTTAGAAGTAAAAATATCCCTGTAATAAATTTTACTCAATTTGAAGATTTAAATTCACTTGGATCAAATTATATTCTATTTAATTATCTTATAAAAGATAAAAAAAACTTAGCTGAGAACTTAAAAAGTGATTACGATAGACTTTTTCCCGAAGAAAATGAAACTTCAAGAGAAAAAGCAGCAAATCATAAAGTTAATCAAATTTTGGATATTAGGAAAGCAATTTCATTAGCAGATAATGTCATTTTTACCTTAGGGAATATTGTTGACTTTTATTATCCTGATAACAGTTTAATACCTAAATTCCTATTGTTGAGAGACGCTAATGCCAATGAAACTAGGAAAATAATCGCTAAAAAATTAAATTCTTTAAATTCAAATATACGTCTCTCTACATATTCCGAATGCCAAAATTATCTTATAAAGATAATTAGTAGTATCAGGCATATAAACAAAAACTGTAAAATATTATTAAGTGTCTCACCTGTTCCAATTAAATCAACAATTGGAATGATTAACGAATTGAATTTTTCAGCGCTAGAAATTGACTGTGTTAGCAAATCAACCCTAAGATCATTACTTCACGAAGTTTTATTAAATATCAGCATAACAGATAAAGATATTTACTACCTTCCAGCATTCGAGATAGTTAAATGGATTGCACCTAATACGAATACAAAAGCTTTTGGTGAGGAGGATGCAAGCTCTGAACACGTTTCAAATATATTAATAAACTCTATTTGTGATTACATATACTCAAGCTATATTAAAAAAAACACTTAAAATAAAAGCTGCCATGTTTGAAAGTAAAAAAATTTTACAATTAATAGGTATTTAAATTAATGCAAGTACATGACGAAACTCATATTGTCTATAAAATTGGAAATTGTAATATTAATAATTTTCCATTTCCTCATTTTTTTATTAATGATATTTTTTCAGATATTTTTTATGAAAAATTAATTAACAATTTACCGGAACAAAAATATCTATACAAAGTTTCAGAAAAAAGAAATGTTGATAAACGTTATGACGCGAGATATATTTTATCTTTAAAAGACGAAGATCTAAATAAATTACCAAATAAGGATTTTTGGATTTCTGTCAGAAATGTTTTTTTAGGTAACAATTTAAAGAACTTTATTTTAAATCGTTTTGATCACGTATTAAAAAATATTCGTCCCGATTTAGATAAATACAAAACCTATTCGGAATTATTAATAATGAATGACACCACTGGGTTTGATTTACAACCTCACAC
>JAYQUI010000001.1:0-47334 GCA_038147655.1 Nitrosomonadales bacterium | reverse complement strand
TCATACGCCTTCTGCGCATGTCTCGTGGGCTCGGAGATGTTTATAATAGACAGGTATCAAAAAGAAAATGGTTATACCTCTCTTATTTATAATCATATTCTCCTACTTTTTATTTATTATTTTTATTGCTTATTTTCCTGAATTTTTAGGTCAGCAATTTATTAACTCCTCAATCTCTTATGGAATAGTTTTTGGTTTCTTATTAATTCTCATCATATTTATCGTGACTCTTTTATATGTATTTTTATCAAATAAATATTTAGAGCCAGAAATCAAAAAAATCACGTCATGAACATCATTGCTGTTAGTTTATTTTTGCTTTTTGTGTTTGTAACGCTTTATATTACTTATTGGGCAGCGAAACAAATCTCTAACCGAGATTCTTTCTATACGGCTGGTGGTAATATATCTGGATTTCAAAATGGCTTAGCCATTTCAGGTGATTTTATGTCAGCTGCATCTTTTTTAGGGATCTCAGGTCTTGTCTTTGCAACAGGTTTTGATGGGCTGATTTACTCAATTGGATTCTTAGTAGGATGGCCTATAGTTCTCTTATTAATCGCAGAGCCATTAAGAAACTTAGGAAAATATACCTTCGCAGATGTCGCTTCTTATCGGCTTCAACAAAGACCCATTAGAACGTTATCAGCACTAGGCTCTCTAGCAACCGTATCCCTCTATCTGATCGCACAAATGGTTGGTGCAGGAAAATTAATTCAAATCTTATTTGGCCTTCCTTATGATTTAGCTGTTTATATTGTTGGTGGATTGATGATTTTATATGTCACGTTTGGCGGAATGATTGCAACAACCTGGGTTCAAATCATTAAGGCTGTACTTCTTCTTTTTGGAGCGACATTAATCTCTATTCTGGTCTTATATCAATTTAATTTTAACCTGAATCATTTTTTTTCTACCGCAGTGAATAATCATGAATTAGGCTCAAAAATACTTAATCCGGGAGGCCTTATCAAGGATCCTATTTCTGCCATATCGTTGGGTTTAGCACTTATGTTTGGTACCGCAGGATTACCACACATATTAATGCGTTTTTTTACAGTAAAAGACTCTATTCAGGCAAGAAAATCCGTAGTCTATGCTACCGGCTTTATAGGATATTTTTATATCCTTACCTTCATCATTGGCTTTGGAGCTATCATTCTCGTTGGCTCTAATACCGACTATCTAAGTCCTGATGGTGGGCTGATTGGAAATAATAATATGGCTGCAATCCACCTAGCTCATGCTGTTGGTGGTGATGTGTTACTTGGATTTATTTCTGCTGTTGCCTTTGCTACTATCTTGGCTGTTGTATCAGGATTAACTTTGGCAGGTGCATCAGCCATATCTCATGATATTTATGCTAATGTAATTAATTCTTCAAACAAAAATGAGAAAAAAGAATTATTTGTTTCTAGAATTGCAACGATTTTTCTAGGTATTTTGGCAATTTTTCTAGGCATCATATTTGAAAAGCAAAATATTGCTTTTATGGTCGGGCTTGCTTTTGCTATCGCAGCCAGTACTAATTTTCCAATTATATTTTTATCCATGTTCTGGAAGAATCTAACAACAAGGGGGGCTTTTTTTGGTGGGTTAATTGGTCTTCTAGTGACAATTGCGTTAGTTATCCTAAGTCCTGTTGTATGGGTAGATGTATTCCATTTTAGTGAAGCCATTTTCCCTTACAAGTATCCAGCTTTGTTCTCTATGACTACAACATTCTTTTTTGTTATTTTTATATCTTTATCAGATCGATCAAGTCAGGCAATAAAAGATAAAAAAGGATTTCAGGAACAATTCTATCGATCCATTACTGGGATTGGGATAGAAGAGGGTAAAAAACATTAATGATATTTTTTACTATACTCTTTCAACACATCGAGCATTAATGTCACTTTAGCAGGATCAGTGAATTGGGTAATGCCATGTCCAAGATTAAATATATGACCTTCACCATGGCCGTAATCATCAATAACTGATTTGACCGTGTCTTCAATTTTCTTATCTGAACCTAATAGGATTGCTGGGTCCATATTTCCTTGAAGCGCTACTTTATCTTTAGTTAGTTCTCTAGCTGTTTTTAAACTGGTTTGCCAATCGAGCCCTATTGCATTTGATCCAGCTTTTAATTGTTGATTTATCCATTGTCCACCGCCTTTGGTGAATATTATTTTTGGCACATCACCAAAGCCAAGGATATTAAGGTTATCTATAATGACTTTCATGTAATTCAATGATAATTTTTCATATTCCAAATGACTTAATGCTCCACCCCATGAATCAAAAATCATCACTGCATCTGCCCCTGCCTTAATTTGTTCAGCAAGATACTGACTAACAGTTTCCGCATTAATTTTTAGAATATGATGCATTAGGTCATCACGCTCATATGCCATTTTTTTTACATTCAAAAAATCTGTACCACCTTTACCTTCAACCATATATGTCGCAAGAGTCCATGGACTGCCAGCAAATCCAATAAGGGGAACTCTATTTTGCAATGCATCTTTAATTGAACGAACAGCATCAAAAACATAAGACAATTTTTCCATGGATGGAATGTCGAGTTTGTGCACGGATGATTCATCGATTAATGGGTCTGAAAACGTAGGGCCCTCACCAGGAAGAAAATTTAATCCCAGATCCATTGCATCAGGTATGGTCAAAATATCAGAGAATAAAATAGCGGCATCTAAGTGAGGATAACGCTCTAAAGGCTGCATGGTGACTTCAGTAGCAAAAGATGTATTTCGACAAAGATCCATAAAAGACCCAGCATTTTTTCGAGTGTCTCTATATTCAGGTAGGTAGCGGCCTGCTTGCCTCATTATCCATGCAGGAGTGTAGGATGTCTTTTCAAGTCTTAATGTCTTAAGAAATGAATCATTTAATAGATTCATGATGATTATCTAGGTAGCGAGGTGCTTCCCATGAGGTATTCATCAACCGCATGCGCACATTGTCTACCTTCACGAATTGCCCATACAACTAACGACTGACCTCTTCTCATGTCCCCAGCTGCAAACACTTTATCTCGAGAAGTGAAGTAAGCTTTTTTCCCTTCAGTATCTGCCTTAACATTGCCACGAGCATCTTTGTCAACACCAAATTTTTCAAGAATCGATTGTTGGGGGCTAACAAAACCCATTGCCAATAAAACAAGATCTGCTTTAATTCTGAACTCTGAATTTGGTATTTCAGCCATTTTTCCATCTTTCCATTCGACTCGACTAGCGACCAATTCTTTTACAACGCCGTTGTCACCAATCAATTCTTTGGTGGCGACAGACCAGTCACGATCACAACCTTCTTCATGTGAGCTTGAGGTTCTCAACTTAAGGGGCCAGTATGGCCACACCATCGATTTATTTTCTTTTTCAGGTGGCTGTGGCATCAATTCAAATTGCGTTACTGATTTTGCACCATGACGATTAGATGTCCCAACACAATCTGAACCAGTATCGCCACCGCCAATTACCACCACGTGTTTATCTGTTGCTAGAATTTGCTCTGATAACTTGTCCCCAGCAACAACTTTATTTTGAGAGGGTAAAAAATCCATTGCAAAATGAACTCCCTCAAGCTCTCTTCCAGGAACTGGTAGGTCTCTTGGCCATTCAGCACCACCTGATAAAATCACCGCATCGTAATCTTTAATTAAATCGTCAGGATGAATGTTTTCACCGACATTATGGTTGGTTAAAAAATTAACCCCTTCAGCAGCCATCTGTTCCATTCGTCGATCAATATGAGATTTTTCCATTTTAAAGTCAGGGATTCCATATCGAAGGAGTCCACCAATGCGGTCATTTTTTTCCATTAGATCCACATCGTGGCCTGCACGGGCTAATTGTTGTGCTGCAGCTAAACCAGCTGGGCCAGAACCAACAATTGCAATTCTTTTACCAGTTTTCTTGTCTGCTACCTGAGGTTTTACCAGGCCTAGCTCCCATGCTTTATCAATAATTGCATGTTCAATTGATTTAATCCCAACCGCATCGGAATTAATATTAAGGGTACAAGCAGCCTCACATGGCGCTGGGCATATTCTTCCAGTAAACTCAGGAAAGTTATTTGTAGAATGAAGCACCTTGATTGCTTCTTCCCAATTTTGGCGATACACCAGATCATTCCAGTCAGGAATAATATTATTTACAGGACATCCATTATTACAAAAAGGGATCCCGCAATCCATACATCGAGCGCCTTGGACTTTGGCTTCTTCATCCGTTAAGTGCAGAACAAACTCTTTATAATTCTTCACTCTTTCATGAGGAGGAATATTTTGTTCAGATAGCCTATCAAACTCTAAAAATCCTGTTGCTTTACCCATTACACTGTTTCCTTATTCGTTTTTTCTTGCAGCTCATTAAGAGCTCTTCGATATTCATTTGGCATGACTTTTACAAAATGATTCAACATATCATCCCAATTATCAAGAATATGTTTTGCCACTTCACTATTGGTATATTTCAAATGATCACTAACTAAGGTCTTTAAGATCACTTCATCTGGTTGATTTAAATGTTGAGCTTCACTCGGTTGTGAATTCGCTGGTAAAACTTTTTCTAACGTGACCATCGATTTATTGCAATTGGCTTCAAACGTCTTACTCACATCAAATATATAAGCTACACCGCCTGACATACCGGCCGCGAAGTTTTGACCTGTCGGTCCAAGAACGGCTACTGTTCCGCCAGTCATATATTCACAACCGTGATTACCAACACCTTCAACTACAGCGCTAGCTCCAGAATTTCTAACACAGAATCTTTCCCCAGCTACCCCACTGAAAAATGTTTTGCCAGATGTCGCACCATACATCACTGTATTGCCTACAATGATATTTTCAGATGCTTTTGCATTGAAAGTTTTCGGAGGTTTGATGACAATTTTTCCACCACACAAGCCCTTGCCAACATAGTCATTACCTTCACCCTCTAAATTAAATGTAATGCCTTTTGCTAAAAAAGCTCCAAAGCTTTGCCCGGCGGTTCCAGATAAATTCACTTGAATTGAGTCTTCAGGAAGTCCGTCATTGCCATATCTTTTTGCAATCTCGTGAGATAGAAGCGTACCAGCGGTTCGATTAATATTGGTAATTGGGGTATTGATGACACAAGAACCTTTATTTTCAATCGCATCTTTTGCTTGTTTAATCAGTTCATGATCAAGTGCCTTGTCTAGGCCGTGATCTTGAGTTTCTTGATGATATGTCCCAACCTCGTCTGATAATTCTGGGCGATAGAAGATTTTTGTAAAATCTAGACCATGTATTTTCCAGTGATTAATACCAGCCTGCATGTCTAAAAGGTCTGAACGACCAATGAGATCATTGAAATTTTTAACACCCAATTCAGCCATAATTTCTCTCACCTCTTCAGCAATAAAGAAGAAGAAATTGACTACATGGTCTGGTTGGCCTGTAAACCTTTTTCTCAACTCAGGGTCTTGAGTCGCCACGCCCACAGGGCATGTATTCAAATGACATTTTCTCATCATAATGCATCCTTCCACCACTAATGGTGCAGTAGCAAAACCAAATTCGTCAGCACCCAATAGTGCTCCAATGACAACATCTCGTCCGGTCTTCATTTGGCCATCTACTTGTAAAATGACACGGCTTCGTAATTTATTAAGCACAAGAGTTTGTTGTGTTTCTGCTAGCCCAAGCTCCCATGGAGTACCTGCATGCTTGATCGATGAAAGTGGTGAAGCGCCAGTACCTCCATCATGACCAGCGATCACAATGTGGTCTGATTTTGCTTTAGCCACTCCAGCTGCAACGGTACCGACCCCAGTTTCAGACACTAACTTAACTGATATATCAGCCTGTGGGTTGGCATTTTTTAAGTCATGAATTAACTGAGCCAAATCCTCAATAGAGTAAATATCATGGTGGGGTGGAGGTGAAATTAAGCCAACACCTGGAACAGAGAATCTTAACTGTGCAATGTACGGACTCACCTTATGGCCTGGAAGTTGACCGCCCTCACCAGGCTTAGCACCCTGGGCCATTTTAATTTGAATTTGATCTGCTGCCGCTAGATATTCAGCTGTTACTCCAAAACGACCGGAAGCAACTTGTTTAATTTTAGACCGTAAAGAGTCCCCTTTTTTAAGCTGAATATTTGCCTCAATTAAATCTTTACCAAACATTTCTTCCAAGCTGGAATCCTTAGTCAGCGGTATAAACCTTTTCTTATCCTCACCGCCTTCGCCCGTGTTAGATTTACCACCAATACGATTCATCGCGATAGCAAGCGTCGTATGTGCTTCAGTTGAGATCGAGCCTAATGACATGGCACCAGTTGCAAACCGTTTAACAATTTCAGTAGCTGGCTCAACGTCATCAATAGAAATTGATTTATTGGGGGACTTAAATTGGAATAAACCTCTTAAGGTCATGAATCTCTCGGATTGATTGTTAATCAATTCGGCATATTCTTTATACGTTTGAAAATCTTTTTTTCGAGTGGCGTGCTGCAATTTTGCGATGGATTCTGGATTCCACATGTGTTGCTCACCACGAATTCTGAAGGCATACTCACCGCCAGCATCAAGCGCATTGGCTAGAACAGGATCATTTCCAAATGCATCACTATGTAATTTTTCAGCTTCTGCAGAAACTTCAGCTAAACCAATTCCTTCAATATTTGTTGTTGTGCCAGTAAAGTATTTTTCAATAAATTTTGAATTTAAACCGATTGCTTCAAAAATTTGTGCTCCACAATAAGATTGGAATGTAGAAATACCCATCTTCGACATGATTTTATATAAGCCTTTACCAACTGCCTTTATAAAATTAGTTTGCGCTTGATCAGCATCATCCGTAATTTCTTTCATGGTCTCAAACACAAGCCATGGACATATTGCTTCAGCACCGTAACCACCGAGTAATGCAAAATGATGGACCTCTCTTGCAGATCCGGTATCTACGACCAACCCAGTTTTTGTTCTATTGCCTTCATGCACTAAAAATTCGTGTGTTGCAGAGGAAGCTAAAAGTGCTGGGATAGCAATCCGATCATTAGACATATTTCGGTCAGATAAAATTAAGATATTAAATCCATCACTAATGGCTTTATTTGCTTCTTGACAAACATTTTCTAAGGCCTGTTGCATTCTTGATTCGGCATTTTCTGCCATTGATTTTTCGTAAGTGATATCAATCACTTTTGATTTGAAGTGCCCATTAGTTAGCTGTTCAATTGATTTTAATTGCTCTAATTCCTGAAGACTCAACACAGGTTGGCTTGCTTCAAGGCGCCATGGAGGATTGGTTTCTTCAATACCTAAAAGGTTTGGTTTTGGTCCAATAAAAGTCACCAATGACATCACGATCTCTTCTCTGATCGGATCAATTGGTGGATTCGTAACTTGTGCAAACAATTGTTTGAAATAGTTATATAAAGATTTTGCTTTATTAGATAACACTGGAAGAGCAGCATCATTTCCCATTGATCCTGATGCTTCCTGACCAGACTCAAACATTGGCTGTAAGATAAATTTGATGTCCTCTTGAGAATAGCCAAAACTTTGCTGGATATCTAAGATTGGTTGAGACATGGTTTGCGATTCCTCAACCTTATCCAAATCTCCAAGGAAAAATCTTGAATCATTAATCCATTTTTCGTAAGGTTTTGCAGAAGATAGAAGTTTTTTAACTTCCTGATCGTCAATCACCCGACCGGCATCGGTATCAATTAACAACATCTTGCCAGGCTCTAGTCGCCATTTTTTAACAATTTTCTCTTCCGGGAAAGTAAGTACACCCATCTCGGATGCCATCATCACCACCCCATCATCCGTCATCAAATATCTTGCTGGTCGTAATCCATTTCGATCAAGTGTGGCTCCAATCATTTGGCCATCAGTAAAAGCCACTGCTGCAGGTCCATCCCACGGCTCCATCAGTGCTGCATGATATTCATAAAATGCTTTTCTTTCCTTGTCCATAAGTGGATTACCGGCCCAGGCCTCAGGAATTAACATCATCATGGCATGCGGCAAACTATACCCACCAGCAACGAGGAGTTCTAAACAATTATCAAAACAGGCTGAGTCAGATTGACCATCTTCGATTAACGGCCATAGTTTTTCTAAATCCTCACCGAGCAACATCGACTTCATGGTCTCATGTCGTGCATGCATCCAATTCACATTCCCCTGAACCGTATTAATTTCTCCATTGTGCGCAATCATTCTAAAAGGATGGGCAAGATCCCAGGAAGGAAAAGTGTTTGTTGAAAAACGTTGATGAACTAGTGCAATGGCTGAGGTGAATTTTTTATCTAATAAGTCTTTAAAGTAAACACCGACTTCCGCCGCTAACAACATACCCTTGTAGACGATAGTTCTGGATGACATCGATGGAATGTAAAACTTAGCGCTATCTTCAGGATTCAGTTTATTAACAGCAATTTCAATTCTTTTTCGAATCACAAACAGTTTTCGTTCAAAGGTTGTCTGTTTGTCACACTCATCACTTCTTTGAATAAAAATTTGTTTAATGACAGGCTCAACATCTTTGGCAGCATCCGCGATATCAGAATTATCCACTGGGACATCTCTCCAGCCTAGAGTCATTTGTCCCTCTTGTTCCACTATTTTTTCAATAAGGGTCTCCACTTCATTTCGGAGTGTGTCATCTTGGGGCAGGAATAACATTCCAATGCCATAATGGCCAAATTCTGGCAATTTAAATCCGGCTTCATTGGCTTCGGCTAAGAAAAATTTATGAGGTATTTGACTTAACAGACCAGCACCGTCACCGAGTTTTGGATCGTATCCCGTCGCTCCTCGATGGGTGAGGTTGTCTAAAATGGTTAGGCCCTGTGCAACAATCTCATGACTTTTCTTGCCATGAATATTTGCTACAAAACCAACGCCACAAGCATCATGTTCATTGGATGGATTATAAAGACCTTGCTTCTCAAAATTTGATTTTTTTGCCATAACTTTTTATCTGTTGTTTTAAATGAGCCGAACCAACAATAATACTGGTTTTATCCAGTAAATTCAATGGTTATGAGGGATTTATTCGGGTTTAGTTTAGATTTTTTGAAATGCTTTTTTAGCACATTCGATGGTGAAATTAATGTCCTCATCTGAATGTTGTGCCGAGACAAAACCAGCTTCAAATGCGGATGGCCCAAAGTAGATTCCTTGGCTTAACATTTCATGGAAAAATGCATTAAATTTTTCACGATCTGATGCCATCACATCTTGAAATGAGTTAGGAGGTTGTTCACTAAAATAGAGACCAAACATTCCGCCCACATTGCGTGCACAAAATTTAATTCCTAGTTCTTTTGCTGCTTCAGTTAATCCGTCTGTTAATTTTTTAGTCTGTTTAGATAAAGATTCAAAGAAACCTTTGGCTTGAATGAGTTCAATTGTTTTTAATCCTGCAGCTACAGCCACCGGGTTACCTGATAACGTTCCGGCTTGATAGACTGGTCCCAAAGGAGCTAATTTTTGCATGATCTCTTTGCGCCCACCAAAGGCTCCTACCGGCAAACCTCCTCCGATCACTTTACCTAGGGTGGTCATATCAGGGGTAATACCAAAAAGCTCTTGAGCACCGCCCAGTGAGACTCTAAAACCAGTCATCACCTCATCAAAGATCAACACTGCTCCATGTTTTTCTGTGACACTTCGCAGAGTGTTTAAAAATTCTTCCGATGGCACAATCAAATTCATATTTCCCACCACCGGCTCGAGAATGACACAGGCAATTTCATCTCCTTGCTGATCAAACAGCTGTTGCAATTCTTCCACATTGTTATAGCTTAAGGTTAATGTATCTTTAGCAACATCAACTGGCACCCCAGCAGAACTTGGCTGCCCAAAGGTGAGTGCTCCTGAGCCCGCTTTGACTAGCAGAGCATCTGCATGGCCGTGATAACAGCCTTCAAACTTTACAATCTTATCTCGACCGGTAAACCCACGCGCCACTCGGATTGCACTCATGGTGGCCTCAGTGCCTGAGCTCACTAAGCGAACTTGCTCAATAGACGGAACTATTTTTACAATCTCCTTTGCCATTGAAAGCTCTCGGGCTGTGGGGGCTCCAAAAGATAGACTGTCTTGTGCAACATCTTGGACAGCCCTAATCACTTCAGGATGAGCATGTCCTAAAATCATTGGGCCCCAGGAATTAATATAGTCAATATATTCATTTCCTTCTTCATCCCATAATTTTGATCCTTTTGCAGATTTAAAAAATATTGGCGTGCCTCCAACCGACCCGAAAGCCCTCACAGGGGAGTTCACACCACCTGGAATATAGTGTTGGGATTCATTAAAGAGGTCGATATTTTTATTCATTTCTAAACTTTCTTTTGATTTCCAATATTTTGTCTGAGACTTTATCAGTCGAATAAAGTGCATTGATCATTGCAATCGCATCAACACCGCTATTGATGACTGGGCTACAATTATCCAAATTAATCCCACCAATTGCAACAACAGGCTTAATTGAAGTTTCAACCACTTGTTCCAGAAAATTTAATGAGGCATGCGGTGCGTTTGGTTTTGTTTTTGTTGGGAAGCAAGCTCCCAAGGCTATATAGTCACAACTTGTTCTCATCATTTCATTGACTCTTTCGACATCGTTGTAACAGGATATGCCAACAATAGTTTTTTTTCCTAACTTATCCCTAACTTCTTCGATTGTGATGTCATCTTTTCCTAAATGGATTCCATCTGCATTTAAAATACTACATAATTCATAATCATCATTAATTATAAATGGGACTTGATAACGATGGCAAAGTGCCTGAAGCTCTTTGGCCTGTGTCATCTTTAATTGCTTGTTAGCTTTTTTATTACGATACTGTAATAGGTTAATTTTATTTGATAAAATTTCATCCGTTTTGGCAACCAATTTCTTTGTATCATGCCAATCTGGTGTAATTGCATAAATTCCGTTAATGATGCTGGGGTTCATCATTTCCCTCATCTGACTCATTAAACATCCAATAAAACCGATTGGGTGTCATCTGGCCTTTTCCAGACTGGAAGGCAAACCTGAGCGTATCCCAAGTATATTGTTGAGCCTCTTGAACTGCATCATCAATACTAAAACCCTGTGCAACAAAGACAGCAATTGAAGATGCTAAAGTACAACCTGTTCCATGGAATGAACCGGGAATACGCTCCCAATGAAAAATTTTTGGTTCATTTTTATTTTGTGAGTTATAAAATCGATTTACTATTGATTTAGTGATGTCATCACCGCCAGTGATTAAAATATTCTGACAACCGGTTGCCATCAATCTTAATGCAATTTGATCAACATCAATTGACTGTTTATTTTTCTGATTAAAGGAGGATAAAATTCTTGCTTCATTGATATTCGGAGTAATCAATGTTGCCTTTGGAAATAAAAGTTCTAGCATGCTTTCAAGCATATCCTGAGTTGATAGCTGATCTCCCATGCCTGATGTAATAATTGGATCTAAAATCACTGGGATCTGGGGAAAATCAGCTGTGATTTGAGATAACATTACAATATTCTCTGTACTGCACAATAATCCACATTTAATCACATCAATATCTGAGTCTTTGAGAATTTTTCTTGCTTGATCATTCACTATTTCAGCATCAATTGGACTAACATAATCAACCCCCTTAGTATCCTGAACAGTAACTCCAGTAACAACAGACAAAGGATGACATCCTAAACTCGTTTGTGTCATTATATCGGCATTCATTCCAGCCCCTCCCGATGGATCAGTTGCTGAAAAATTTAAGATTTTTGGGATCTGATGTCTATCCATTTGTATTTTTTAATTAATCACTCACCATATTAGAGTATTATTTATGTAACGAAGATAACATAATTGTCTATTTTTACATATGCACAATACTTTGAAAATCCTAGGCTGCTCCGGAAGTATAAGTAAAGGACATCGTACTACCAGTTTTAAAATTAATGAGAATATATTAATTGATGCTGGCAGCGGAATATTAGATTTAACAATTGATGAGTTAAAAAAAATAGATCATATTTTTATTACACACTCTCATCTTGATCATATTCTTGGTATTCCACTCCTAGCGGATGCAATTGGTTCACTTAAAAGAAAACCCATTAATATATATGCCGCAGTGGAAACTATTAATGCTTTAAAAAATAATATTTTTAATAACATTATTTGGCCAGATTTTAGTGTGATCCCCAGTAAAACAAAACCATTTATTAAATATAATTTAATCAATGACAAAGATATAACTATTAAATCCATTCGCATTAAACCATTTAAAGTTAATCATACTGTCCCTGCAATTGGATTTAAAATTTCGAGCAAATCCAGTTCGATTATTTTTTCTGGAGATACAGGACCATCGCATAACCTTATTAAAATTATTAATGATGCAAAAGATTTACAAGCTGTAATAATTGATGTTTCGTTTCAGGATAGAAATTCCAAAATAGCTAAACTATCAAAACATTTCACACCAAACCAATTAAGCGATGAGTTAAAAAAAATTACAGATAAACAGGTCATATATATCACTCACAATAAGCCAGGAAATGAACAAAAAATTCTTAAGGAAATTCAGTCAAAAAAGATGCAACACAGCATTAAGGTTCTCAAAAGAAATAAGCTTTTTACTATCTAGACAAAATGATTAGCAACGTTGCATCATCATTTATTTCAACAGCAGGCTTCATCAAGTAATTTTTAATTTGTTTATAACGATCTGGGGCGGAAGTATTATCGCTTTGAGCCTTGGCCATTGACGCTAAACCTTTGGTATCTATTTCTACATTGTTAATTTTCGCTTCTGTAATGCCATCAGTTGTTATGTAAACAGATGTGCCTTCGTCCATCTCAATTTTTTTTATTTCTGGAATGAATCCTACCCGATCAACAATACCAAGCGGAGGGGCTGTTGAACCAAAAGATTTATATTCTTTATTCATATAATAGAGAACTGGATTGTGACCACAATTCACAAATTCCAGTTTATTATTCTCCAGCCAACCAACGACACATGTAGCAAATCGATCATCTGTGCCATGGCCATAAATTTCTTCATTCATTTTTTTAGCAATGTCCGCTGCCGATAACTCTTGCTTTGCAAATAGTCTAAAAAGGGACATGCATCTGGACATCATGATTGTTGCCGGCACGCCCTTTCCAGAAACGTCTCCCTGAATGAATGCTATTTTTTCATCTTTTACAGCAAAATAATCAATAAAATCACCCGACAATTCTCGATATGGAGTTACCCCTCCTGCGATGTGTTGAAATAAATCTACGCTTGGAAATAAGACGGTCTGAGCACTTCTTGCATCTGCAATATCTTTTTCAATTAATTTATCTAAAACTGCTTTTTCTGTTAATTCAACATTCTTTAAAATGATGCCTAAGTTTAGAGCCAATAATTCAAAGTACTGTAGGTCCTTCTCATCAAACAAATCTGTGTTCTTTTTATTCAAGGCTTGCAAACAGCCATAGATCTTGGCATCAAAAATAACGGGGACGGTCATTAAAGATTTTGTTTGGAAACCCGTTTTTTCATCCACCTTACTCAAGTGATTTGCTTCCTTCTTAACATCACTGATTAAGCGACTTTGTTTATTTTGAAATACCTCGCCTACTATTCCTTGATCTTTTTGTAACGTTAATCCCTTGATGTCCACCGGTCCTGTATTTGACTGACAAATCAGGACATTATTTTTACTGTCAAAAAAGAAAAATGAACTTGCCTCTACATCAATTAAGGATGTAATTTCTTGTAAGATTCTATTTAAATTTTCAGATACATTTGAACTAGCCGAAAATTGATTTAACATTCCGGTAAGTATTTTGATGATGTCATTATTAAGCATAAAAAACCTTAATTAATATTTACAGTTACCCTAGTCTCATGACCCTGTGGTTTGTGTTGAATACTAAATTGTTTGGCAATTTTTTTAATAATCCTCAATCCCATCTTGCCATCTTCAGTAGGCTCAAATTCCTCTTTTAAGAAATCAAGATTCTGTGAAATTGCATCATCGTGAATGATGAATTCAATATGTTTTTGATCTGCTGTCCATGCAACTTCAATTTTTTGATTATCTAGTTTTTCATATGCATGTCGGTAAATATTTTGAATAACCTCACTTAACAAAATAATTATATTTTCTTGGTTAGGGATAGATGAGAATGTCTCTATTGCCCACAGTCTTATTTCTTGTTGGATATTTTTTTTGGTATAAAAAGTTTTCATAATAAAAAACCACACCGAAGTGTGGTTTTTTAATCATCATTAAATATGATTATTAGTCATCTGCTAATGCACTTGTTGATGAAATTGTAATAGTATCACTCACTACACCATCAGTATCATCATCGGCTGCTCCAGGATCTAAACAAACAATTACACCTGTGTCTTTATTTGCTGAAATAGCGCCGGCAGTATCACATGCTACACCCAAATCAGTTGCAGAGATTGCTGGATAGGCAGCGCTTGTGTATGGGTTTGTAAAATCACTTGCATCAAGAATCGCTTGCATACATTCTGTGACTGTATTTGCTGACGTACAATCTCCTGTTACACCTGCTGAAATTGCAAGGTCAGCAGATGATACTGCTTTCGCAAGCGTCTCAGCATTTGTCAGTGCCACTCTTTCTTTCGTGCCATCAATGTAATTCTGATAGCCAACGGTACCGACGGCTGCCAAAATACCAATGATCGCGACAACCACTAATAATTCAATTAGTGAAAAGCCTTGTTTTAAATTTTTCATAAATCCTCCCTAGATTATTATTCAAATGTACCTGGTTTAAACTCAAAATCATCTGACTTTGAATCGTCGCCAGAATCTTTATTGTTAGATAAATTCTGTTCCGAATCTTTTGTATTGTCAACAGGTTGAGAAATTTCTTCTTCTTCTGTTGAAAAATCTAAATTAAAATCCATTTCGACCTCATCTTTTTCTTCTGTATCCATTCCATCAGCTGTCTCATCTAAATCTTCAGCTGGTGACAAATTGATCTCATTATCATTATCAATGTCTGCATTCAAATCTATGTTAACTTCAGGCTCTTGAACTGGCTCAGATTGACTGGAAGAATTTACCGGCAAGGTGAAGACCTTATCCAATCCAGCTAACTGAATCACTTTTGTGGCTGCATCAGATATAGAGTTGATTTCAAAAAGCATTTGGTTTTCCTCAGCAATACGTTTTGCAAATAAAAGTAATGCAACCGCTGAAGAGTCAATGTAATCTACAGATTCCGCAATTATAGATAATTTCTTAAAGCCAGCTTTTGGTTCATTAACTAATGATTCTTTAATGATCGAAGTTTCACTCAGATCGACACTGCCTGTTAAGGTCAGGATAAAAGTATTGCCTCTAAATATTAAATCAAAAGCCATTTTTTCGTTTTTTAAACTGAATCAATCAGCCCTTTCCCAAGAAGAATTTCCTTATACTTATCCATTAACATCATACCTTCTTTAACTCCTGTCTGCATCATGTTGGCTATTTGCGAGATTTTTTTCTCACGGATCAAGTTTGCCACAGCAGGGGTATTTACCATCACTTCAAAAGCCCCTATACGCCCACCCCCTTTTTTCTTTAAAAGTTGCTGAGTCATCACCAACCTTAATGACAATGATAACTGAGCTTGAGCTTTATTTTGCTCCTCAGGTGGGAACGCATCTACTAACCTATTGATGGTCTCAGGAGCACCGTTGGTATGCAAAGTCCCAAAAACAAGATGTCCCGTTTCAGCTGCTGTAAGTGCCATCGAAATAGTTTCATAATCTCGCAGTTCGCCCATTAAAATGACATCAGGGTCCTGTCTGAGTGCTCCCTTTAAAGCAGAAGCAAAGGTATCGGTATCTTTACCTACTTCCCTTTGCACAATGATGGATTGCTTATTTTGGTGGGTGAATTCAATTGGGTCTTCTACTGTAATTATATTTTCTGCTCTTGTTCTGTTAATTTTATCTATCATTGCTGCCAAGGATGTCGACTTACCTGATCCAGTAGCGCCGGTGACTAAGACCAATCCATCTCTCAATTCTAGCGCCTGATGGACTGCTGGAGGAAGGCCTAACATATCAATATTTGGAACCTCCGATACAATCACACGCAACACTAAACCTGTTCCTGTAATGGTCCCCAATGCAGACGCACGGAATCGCGTATCTTTGATGACAAAAGCAAAATCAAGATCATGATGTTCAACAAAGCGATCATACCAATCCTCTGGAACCTCGGATCGAATTAAATCTTGTAAGTCCTCTTCCGTCACAAGCATGTCCTGATATGTTTTTAATTCCCCATGAATTCGAGCTGTTAAAGGCTTGCCCGCATGCATATGAAAATCAGACACACGCTCTGATTGAAGGGTGTTGTAAATATAATCGTATAAAGGGTTCTGTTCGCTCATTAATTCATTATTTCATATTTATCAATTAGGCAAAAGCATCTCCTGCACTAAATATGGGTAGGTATAAGGCAACGACCATTAAACCAATCATGCCACCAACAAAAACGATCATAATGGGCTCGATAATCGTTGTCAATCCAGAGACTACTGTTTCAAATTCTTCTTGATAATACCTCGCTATAGACGATAACATTTCATCCATATTCCCGGTTGATTCTCCAACCTTAATTAACTGTGAGAGCTCCAAAGGAAATGCCGACTCCTCAGCAAATAATGCAGATAAATCAGAACCAGTAACTACTCTGTCATTAATTCTTTCCATTGCCTCAATAAACTTTGTGTTAGTGGTTACGTTAGTGGCTACTTTTAAAATTTGCTCAACCCCAATTCCGGCTGCAAACAAATTTGCCATTAAGAGAGATAGTCTTGCAACCGTTGACTTTATAATGATATTCCCGAACAAGGGGAGCTTAAGCATTAACCCATGAATGGTTGCCGTGTATGGATATAATTTTTTCATTAAGAAACGATGTAAGAGAATTGCCCCGACCACTGTGCCAATTAAACTGATAAAATTTTTACCATTCATTATCCAATCACTGGCGTTAATAATCATTTGTGTCGGACCTGGAAGCTCAATCCCCATGCCTGCATACATTTCTTGGAAGGTTGGCACCACGAATATCAACATCGCCCACACGATTAATATAGTCACCACGATTAGGGTTACTGGATAAAATAGAGCACTTTTAATCCCTTTCCTGATCTTATCCATACGCTCTTGACCATCGACAATACGATCAAGAAACTGGTCTAACATACCACTTATTTCTCCTGCTTCGATCATGTTGCAAAATACACTATCGAAACAGGTAGGGTGTTTTCTAACCACAGCTGAAAAGGACATGCCATTATTAATATCTTTAATCATTTCATTAATATATTTTCGAAAAACAACATTCTGAGTTTGGGTGCTAATTAAATTTAATGCATCTAAGATTGTTAGCCCGCTACGCACCATGGTTGATAGTTTTTTAGTAAAAACTAAGATATCTTTATTAGGAACTTTTCCGAAAGGACCCCAAGTGATTGCCGTTAAGGTTGGATCTTTTTTTTGTTTCACTTCTTTTGCACGAATGCTCGTATATTTTCTTGATTTTAAAATGGTTAATGCTTCATTTCTGTTGCCCGACACAATTTTTCCGCTTATAGATCGGCCTTTTTTATCTTTTGCTTTATAGCTAAATTCTTTCATTAATTTTCAAGTTGTAAGGTATTCGCATATTCTTCTATGGACAAAATACCGGTTTTAATAAAATCTCTGCCAATCTCTTGCATTGTTTTAAATCCATCAATTTTTGCTGCCTTCTCTATTTCTTCAACTGATTTATTATTAAGAATTGCAATCTCCATTTCTTTTGTCATTCTTAGTACCTCATAGATACCTTGTCTACCTTTTAATCCTGTTCCGCCACAAACTTTACATCCCGCTCCGCGTTGAGCAACAAATGTAGTTAGTTCGTCTTCTTGAAATCCTAATTTAAGTAATTCTTTTTTGGTTGCGCGGGGGTCATCTTCAAGACAATCTTTACAATTTTTTCTAGCCAAACGTTGTGCAACCACAACAGATAAAGCACTGGCTATCATGAAATTAGGCACGCCCATATTTTGAATTCGAGTAATCGTCGCAATTGCATCATTCGTATGTAATGTCGATAAAAGAAGATGGCCTGTTAATGCAGCCTTAATTGCAATATCGATTGTTTCTTGATCTCGAATTTCTCCAACCAATATTACTTCTGGGTCTTGCCTTAAAAATGCTCTTAAAATAGAGCTAAAGGTTAGACCAATTTTCTCATTGGCCTGCACTTGACCTGCGCCTTCCAAATAATATTCGACTGGATCTTCAGCAGTCAAAATACACGTATCAGGCCTATTAATTTCCTGTAAGGCTCCATACAGGGTGGTTGTTTTCCCTGATCCTGTTGGGCCTGTTACTAAGACCATTCCTTGTGGTGCATTAATTGCGTCAATGATTTTTTGATAATCTCCTGGATCAAATCCTAACTTATCCAAAGATAATGCAGGATTACCAGCTAAGATTCTCATTACAATCCGCTCCCCATTCTTAGTTGGCATGATGTTAAAACGAAAATCAATATCATCCTTGCCGCCCATTGGATCTTTTATTGTTATTGCACCATCCTGCGGAAGTCTTCTTTCAGAAATATCACAGTCTGCTAGGATTTTAAAACGAGTAATCACGCCTGCATAATTTTTAAATAAGTACTGACTATACTCTTTTATCACCTGCATTGATCCATCACGCCGCATTCTGACCTGGGCAAAATCTCGAAAACATTCTATATGGATATCTGATGTGCCCGTAATAACAGATTCATTTAGTATTTGATTGCAAAAATCAATGACTAAATCTGGATTACCTAAAGCAAAACTCTCACGGTACTTTATCCCTTTAGGAATATTTAGTGATGATTTATTGACTTTATCCGTCTCTTGTTTTTTGATCTTTTTTTCTGGTTCTTTTGGTATCTCAGGACTAGGACTTTTTTCACCAGCAGATAATACCCAAGATACAGGAGCATAATTCAACATTCGCTCAAAGTGAGACATGCTCGTAATTTCAAAAATTACATCCAAATTTGATTGTTTTTTAATAGCCGATGATAGAGAAATATTTTTAGGGTCTAATATAATCACGTGAATAAAGTTATCAACAATCTTATAAGGAAGCAGCACATTTTCTATCATAGTGGATGTATTAACACTTCTGACCGCCTCACTATGACAATCACTCTCTTCAGGAAATACCTGGGGTAAGCTTACGCTCTTTGCAAATGTGGCTACCAACCAGGTTTCGTCAATGGAACCATCATTAATTAAAGTTTTTAATTTTTCAGGCCAACCTAATTTACTAAAAAAATCAGAAGTAATTTTATTTTCTTCTAATCGTCCAGCATTAATTATGGCTTTTATCGCTTTTTCACTTGTTGCTGGTGAATAATTGACAAGCATAGTTAATTAGAAAGTGATGTTTCTGAATTAGTCTTCTGTGATGGTGATGAATTTTCAATGCCGACTGGAAATGTCGACACAGGAATAAACATTGCATTACCACTTAAACCAGTAACACTAACACCATCGGCATTTATGTTTGTTATATGGAAACCATAAGGGCCCAATAACTCATCCACTGTTACATCAATTGAAACTTTCTTTAATTTTTCAAGATTAAAATCATATGATTTCTCTTTGATGTCTAGTAATGCAAATTGAGATAATCCCAGCGAAGCCGTATTTTGTTGGACTGGTTTTTCCTGATCAGAAACATAATGGAAATGAACGTTATGACACTCCATGTCCTTTTTTTGTAATATTGTTGCAACATAATAACAATGTGCTGCCGCAATTTCTTTGGTTCTAAAAGGGCCATACTCAAGAGCATAATTTTTTTGGGTGCTCTGGTCATTAATCCGAACAATTAAATAACGGTTCAATGATTGGCCATGATTAACTAAGATATTTTTTGCTGCGGTGTTAATTGCTTCCTGATCTGAGTTTGTCTCAATTTTTACATAGTAGGCTTGATGTTCATCGCCAAAAAAATCATCTGGGTATAATTCCAATATAGCTGGAACATGCATTTCTTCATCTTCAACTATTCCAATAACACGGTAATGCCTTAAATCTGTAAGGTGGCGTAAATCATCTATTCGTAATGATTCAGCGGTAAGATCGTCTCCAAATGTTGCATACGCCGGTGATCTTGTAACCCCTTTTTTGAATGGATCTGAGTAAATACCTTGGCCTGAAAAATCTAACTCAATGGCTGTTTCATTTTCAGAATCAATGGGTTCTTTCATTTCTTCTTCGATCATCCCTTCTGCAAAGATTGGTGTATGAAGAAGAGTAAAGATTAAGAAAATGCCTATTTGTTTTATGATTTTTTTATTCATTTAGGTACCCTTATTATTTACATTCATTGTAGTATTTTCTGTGAAAAATGGAATGTCATAAATTACTCTAAACTGTATATCAGTATTATTATTTTCTGTTGCAATTTCCTCAACTGGAATAATAATATATGGGTATCTCTTAATTAAATGCTGTCTAACTTTCAAATAATTTAAGTACTGGCCCTTTAATTGAAAATGATAATTCATAAAAGATACATTTTTTGGTAAATCTTTAATCAACTTTTGTTTTTTTTCATTTTCTTGTTTTTTTATTAATTCCATCAACTCACTAAAGTTACTTTGAGGCTCATCTACTTTGATTTTTATCTCTTCTTTATCTTCTTTTTTAGCTTTAGTTTTCTTATCTTCTTTTTTAGCTTTAGTTTTCTTATCTTCTTTTTTAGTTGCTTGAGGTTGTTTATTTTCTAATGTGGCAATTGCAATATTAGAAAATACCGTATTATCTGGGATCGGTTTTTGAATGGCTGGCATTCCAAAACTCACCGATGTAATTGTTTTATTAATTTGGATTTCTTGTTTAACAATTTTTAATTCACTACCTTCCAATAACTGTGCAACTTCATTAATAATTTCATCAGCCATATGTTGATTGGGTATTCTTTGTAATTCAGACTGAATATATTGTTTTTTATCAAAAACTTCTTTTTGAATTTTGGCAGCATTAACCTCAATATTTTTGATTTCTGCTAATATTTTAGGGAGGTTCTTTTTAATGTTATTTTGCTTAGTTGCATAGTCATCATAGAAATTCCATGTCAAGTTTGAAGCAAATATAAAAACTCCAACCAACAAGATTAAGTTAAATGCCCATAATGGTTTTTTATCATAGGAAAGATTTTTTCTATATTTACTGGCTGTAAATTTAGTGATGCCGCCATGAAAATATTCAAAGGAGCTATTTTGATCAACTCCAATAGCTGTTTCAGTGTGCTCAGCTACATCTTTAGATGCAGAAGCTTGAATTTCAGCTAACAACTTTTCAGCGCGTTTTGATAATTTTTTTTCTTTAGCCATAGTTAAATTTTTATTACTCCAACTAATTCAAAAAAATTCATTGATTTATCTTTTCTACGATATGAATCAATCTTAATATTCTCAAAATTTGAATCTTGAATAAATCTATTATAAAAATTATTAAGACTGCTTACATTTAAACTATTCCCATATATCTGGAACGAATTATCTCTAACAATCACTCTATCCAGCTCTACATCAGGAGGAATTTCCTTAACTAATTTTTCAAATAATTTTTGATTTGTCTGGCCATTAGCTAGCTGTGTAATGATCTCGTGTTCTTTTTCCATTTTTTTAGTTGCTGCATTACCGCTTTCTATTTCTGCTTTTAATCGATCTAATTTTTTTTCTGCTTGAACAAGTTTTTGTTGGTTTGCATCATTACCAAGGTTTAATGAAAAAATACCCCCCATTATTAAAGTAGATAAGAGAATCAAACTAATAAATAAAATGTAGATTTTATTTATTAGTTTTTCATTTATAAAGTTAGATTTTATGAATGCCCCTTTTTCATGAAAATTCATAATTGCCGCGCCAGCAATCATATTTGGTATGGCTATCTCAGAAAAATACTTTAAATTGTAATTTCCAAAGCTTGGAATAAACTTTGAACCACTATAAATTTGCTTATTTTCTTCACTACTAATTAATACACTTTCGCTATCTGCCTTTTGTACCGACACATAATCAAATTGATCCTTAATTGATATCAAATTTACTTCTCTATAATTTTCTTTTAATAATTGGATTAATGAATCTTCATTTTCATAGTCACTAACGAAATAAATATTCTCAAATCTTAAAACTTTTAGTTCTTCCAACAGATAGGAGGTTGCTACTTTCAAAGAGGTTGATATTCGAGTCATTATCTCACTCCAGAAATCTTTATTATTTTCATCAATAATAGGAATTTCATCTAATAAAGACTCATCAAGCTCATCAATATTTACTCTTGCTATTTCACTTTGTTCAGAATTTACATAAATTATTCTGTTATTTCCTTTGCTTAAATGGAAAATAGCAAAAGGTCTTTCTCTTTGAATACGAGATAATCTTGATTCAATTATTTTTATTAATGATTGATCCTCTGAAATATACCCAATTGGATAAAGATTCGATTGCAGTGATAAATTTTGATACAACCTCAGAGTTAATTTATCAACCGCACAATAAAGCATACTGGTGGTATTCTCTTCAGTATTTGTTGTTAGTAATGATGATCGAATTTCTGCTAACTTAATATCTGCTAAGTCTGGATCATGCTCTTTCCAAAAATCATATGATGAAGCTTTAGTAAGAGTATCAAATTCTTTTTTATCAGCTTTGATTCTTAGATTCAATGGAATAGTGATATTTTTCAATCTACTTTTTTGATGAGGGATCACCCAGGTCACCAGCTCACCTTCCATTTTGTATTGTTTTACCATGCGTGCTAAGAATGAACTGAGAAATTCAATTTCAGGATTAATGTTATTTGAGTTTATTTTTTTTGGAAGTTGCCACTCCAGAATTTTTGGTTTAACTTTAAATTCCTCGGCCTGATAATCAAAACTGACAAGTATAGAACTGTGTGTTAAACGCATGACAATTTCAGAATATGATTTTTTAATTGATCGCTTAATCATATATTGCCTTTAATTCTTTTTCTTTTACATCATGCTGTTCTTTTGATATGTAATCGCCATCCAGCAGTTCCTTTAAGGCATTAAGATTTAAAGTTAATTCTCTTTTTTGAGAAGCTGTCATATTATTTTGTTCTTTATTTTCATCGCTTGTTAAATTGAGATCTAATCGGGATACAGCTTTTTTAAATTGAAATGTAAATTTTTTATCACTAGCTTTTTCTTTTTTTGCAATGGGCTTATTTTTTAATGAAATACTTAAAATGCTCTCAAAAACTTTTTTTATCTTCTGAATAAATTTTTCTAAAAATTTAAAAAATGTATCCATAGAGTTAATATCTCGTCCTAGTAACCGTCCGATTAATATTCTCTTTTGTAATCACGGTAGGATTAATAAACACCAACAGTTCTGTTCCAGTATCAGTTCGTCTAACTTCACCCCCACCAAGCAATGCAACCAGTGGAGCCAAAATGCGACTAAAGCCTAATTTTGAAATAAACGGTAGCCCCTGGGTTGTATTATTTTGAGTTTGCTGAAATAAACCAGCCATCATCACCACTTCACCTGGCTCAATTTTTAACTTGGTTGTAATGTTATTGGCTGTGGAGGCTGACGTCGGAGTCGCAGAGTCGTAGGTTTCTTCGACAAAGTTAAAATCTAAATCTATGACATCATTGTGTTTATTGATAGTCGGGGTGACTGTTAATTTTAAGGGTGCATCATATTCATCAATTTCGTTATTAGTGTTTACCGAAGTGGATGCATTGGTTGTTGTAGTTGAACGTTGTTGTCTAAATGTTCTCGTTTTATCCACAATACCCTCTTCACCATCTCTTACCAAAATAACTGGGTTTGATATTTTTTTCCCAAGAGAATTTGTTTCTATCATATTAACCAAAGCAGTAATCTGATTTCTGGTTCCAAATCTAGTCGATGCCGTAACACCGCCATCTGCTGTAGCAGAAGCAAAATCTAATAATCCAGAAGCAAAGGAATACAAGCCTCTATTTGCATCGCCGCTTACACCCAGATCGCCTGTAGAAAATTTTGACTCTAATTCATTTTTCCAATCTGAATTAACTTCTAATATAAATGTTTCAATCATGGCTTGTTTAACCGGCTGATCTTGATCGACTAAAAATTTTTCTATTAATTGAATATCTAGAATACTGCCTGAGGCAACGATTCCATAATCATCAGCGATTAACTCTACACATCCTAATTCTGAATTAGCAGATAGCTCGTTAGATTCAGCAATTAATTTTGCAGCAGATTTATCTATTGCAGCAAAGTCACTATTAGCAGTTTGCTCTGACATAGGTTTTTTATTCTCTTCAGTAACTTGAGTTGGAGTATCTTTTAATTCTTGACTATTGTTCTGCTGATCAGCTGTTAACGAATCAGATGTAGGTGTCGACTCCTGCTGGTTGTTATCGCTGTCATCAGTTTTTGAAGTGCATTCATTGAATACTGAAAAGGCTTGAAGCTTGGTCAGCATTGCTGCTGGAGTGTCGTTATATACACTAAATTTTTCTATTACATTTTCCTGGCCATTTTTAATATTTTCCTCAAAAATTGTTACGGTTGGTGTATTAGAAAAATCTGAATTTCTAACACGATTGATGAGGTTGGTTCTATAAAAACTTCCTTGCTCTTTTTGTTGAAGAACATTTGTACGAGTTCTTTCAACAAATATTAAACGATTAACTATTTTTCTTCCGTAGCTTGTTTTTACAACTTCATCCACATTGAGAGCTTCTTCAATTTGCAAGTCTGAGCCCTCCATTTGAAAAGCCACCTCTTCTATGAAAACTAAATCTTTCTCCACTTCTGATGGATTTAAGGCAATTGATTCTATGACTGGATTGAATGTTTTGTCCTTAGGAAAATCTTTTTTAAGGTGTAATGTTTTATAGTCTGAAGAGAAATACATGACTAAATTATTATTCACTGCAAGATCTCTAATAATCTCGAAGCTTGTTCCTTTAAACTTTCCTTGAATTTCGACGTCATCAATTTTTAGTTTAAGTCCGGTATTTTTTAACAACTGACTGACTAACATGCTTAATTGTGTTTCAGACACGCTTATGGTTTTTTGTTTTGCTAATTTTTTATAGACAGCCGTAATTTTTTTAAAATTCTGAACCTCATTTAATAAATCATTTGATTCATCATTAATCTCAGAATTCTTATATTCATTTTCACTGGCTTGAAGCTTTCCAATTAGGTCATTTGGTAACCTTGCATTGGAATTAACTAAATATTCTAAAAAATTATTGTTTTCAAAACTGTTAGGACCGTAAGAAAATTGGAGCAACTCTCTGCGTTGTTTTAAAGGTTGTTTTTCGGTAATGAACTGTTCGTTGAATTTTTCAGCCCTATCAATAAACTCATCCATTGTTTCTTGGGCTACTTCTTTTTGGCGGTCAATATTGCTAGCACATCCGGCTATTAGAAAAAATGCAGCAAATATTGAAACTTTCTTCATAGATTCATTTAAAAATAAGTTATTTCATAATAACAAAATATAGTATATTTAACAATAAAAACACTACATTTTGTGTTTTTTTTTTAAATGATACTAAGTTGTTGATTTATATAGATAAGTAAAAGCGCTGAGACAAATAATGGAGCCAAAGGAAGCTTGGTTGGAAAACATCCTTGATAAGAACGTAAAATAACTGAATAAATAACCCCAATCCATGAGGCTAACACTAGGATTTGTAGAACAATTATTGCCCCTGTCCACATACCCAGCATGGCTAATAGATATTTGTCACCATCGCCAAATCCGTCTTTATTTCTAAAAGTACGAAATAGAAAATTTACAATAAAGATTATTAAAAATCCGCAAAGGGCACCAACAGTAACCTCTACAATCTTATCCTGCAAAGCTCCATAAATAACACCTAAAAAAATACCAAAGATAATTGTTGGGAAATGCAGTAATTGATAATTCAAATCAGTGAGTACCAGAAAAAAAAGAACGGATGCAAAAACAAGGTAGAAAATTACATCAACACTAAAGCCATTTAAATTAAATATAATCACAAAACATAAACCTAAAATTATTTCTGTGAATATATATTGGGGTGAAATTTTTTCCTTTCTCTTGCACCCACATTTTCCAAACTGCATGGCCCAAGATAGCACTGGGATCAGTTGATGCCATTGTAATTTTTTCTCACATGACCTACATTTTGATGGAGCAAAAATGGACTCGTCATCGCTTGTAATTCTTAAACTCCATGCGTTTAAAAAACTACCGATTGATGCCCCTAGTAAAAAGAAAATGGTTTGGTAAAATAAAATCAAATTACAATTTAATAAATTAAAATTTGAATATAACACGAAAGAATTTTCTTTCTGGATTTTCTCTCCCAGAATTATTGACCTACGCAGGTCTAGCATCTGTGGTTGGTTTATTTATGTGGAGTATGATGAATGGCTTTACAAAAAAACAAAATAATATTGAAGAATTAAATAAAATTGTTACTGAAAAAAATATTACCATTCAAAAGATTTCAAAGCTTCTTGCTAAATCAGAAGCCAACCCAATGGCATACGATGGATCTAATATCGTTACTTTTTCAAAAGAAAATTTAAATTTTACAAATCAAGATGGTAAGTGCATGGGTTTTAACGAGGTAGTAAATGATCAATTTGTTCCTCAATCATTATGGCTAGGTTATGAGGAAGAATCTGGACCTCATGGAATCTATCACGGCGTTGGAATTGATTGTGAGGATAATATACCAGATAGCATTGTAAAAATCTCAGCAAATATTTTTGTGAAAAAAGATAGCGCCAGAGGTTGGTTTATAACTGATAATCAAACTGTACAGTTCAATTTAAAGCCTCAAGGACGGTTAGTAGGACAGAACAACTCTGAATTAAATTTAGACATTAACGTCTCTCAAACAGTAATAAAATATAACAAAATACAAGATATTGGATGCCGAATCGCTAACCCAAACCAAAGCTGGTTTGATGGATTACCAAGTGATTATAGGTATGGATTCGTCGCATTTACAAGCAATTATAATAATGATCGTGACCGCCTTACACTAACAGGCGTCAACTGTTCTGGAAATAATTCAACTAATATTGATGGTATGACTGTCAATTGTTTATTTTGTCATGCTGGTTCAATTAGTGATAAATGTCCACAAACTCAACACAATATTGATGCTGATCATCGCGCTAGAGGATTTTTACACCTCGATGCTGGAGAGGCCCGAACAGGAGAGCAATGGGAAACAATTCTAAACGAATTAGAATATGTTCCTCGCTGCATTGAGGCAGATGGATGCACACCTCCGATTATCATAAATCCAGGATCAGAAATTGATTCCAAAAGGTTAATTACTATTCTGTTATCCAATGATCAAAGTATTCTCGAGCATGATGAAAATTTAGGAACAGGACAAGGTAGTTTTTTACTCAATCTTCATCGGTTATCTCAATCTTGTACTCATGAAAATTTTTAAGCAGAATTTGAAAAGTGGCTACATGCTCCCTGCAGCCATTGCAATGGTAGCCATAATGGTTATTATCACAACAAGCTTATTACAAAATTCTGATTTTGCAACTAAAAGTGAGTACAAAGAATATAACAGAATTAAATCAAACAGTTTGGCTAGAACAGGACTAGAAAATATAACTTTTCTATTGAGAAATCTTGCCTCTCAATCAGAAAATATGAGTACACTTTGTTCTTATCTTCCAAGAATAGGAGGGGTGGGAAATTGTGATAGTGATTCCAATGAAATGGAGCCAGACTATGCTGATTATTCGACCAACCCGTTTTCAGATTGGATTGAATTAGCACTTGAAACTGATTTTGATAACCTAAGTGAAGATGAGCGTGATGCCAATGCATGTGGTATCTCTGGCAGCTTCTCAGGCAAAGGTTCTTGGCCAGCAGACCTTATCCGAAATTTAGCTACAACATTTTATATTCCTGGCAGTGATGCTCCAGGCCGCGGAAATATTGCTCGATCTCAGGCATTATTACAATCAATAAATCTAGGTATTATTCCTGATGACCAACTGGATCCCGCGAATGGTGGCTTTACTCTTGAGGCATGGACTTATCTAACAGACGATAATTACTTAAGTAATGCTAACTGGCCACGAATTTTTGATCTAGGAAACCCTTCGACACCAAACACTGACAACACAAATATTGTTTTAGCTTGGAGAGGAAATACTAAACGATTGAGTTTTCAATATTACAAACCAACCGGCAATTCCACAGAACGCCCCCCCGGTTATAATCGAAGTAGAGCAGGGATAGGTTTTACAGATAATGAGGGTATTCTTTTTCCAGCGAGGATTTGGGTGCACTCATTCGTAACAGTTGAAAAAGATATGATACGCATGGGTATCACTTGTAATAATGACAGTATGGCTCGTGGTGTTGATGACTCTTGGCTAGCTTCTGATGGACCCAACACCTCAGCAAATGCCAGAACTTCACTACCTAACGAATGTAATAATGGAAATCCTATTATTTTAGAATTTGCTAACCCAACTGGTGATCGAGATAATCGAAAAATAGTCCCGACCGCAGTCGATGGTAATGGTTGGACGACATGGGCAGAAAATCCAACTCGACCGAATAATGGTGTTCCTTATACATCAAACTTTTTAGGTCGTAGCAATTGGGAACAAGATTCTTTTACGCAAGGTTATTTTCACAACGCCCGCGTTTGGAAAAGAGCATTGACTCAGGATGAGATTGAAGAAAATATTGAAAATGATTTGAATGGAGTGCCATTTACTATTTCTAGCGCAGGTGGAAGTTCCGCTATACTTTCCAATCCATTTTTGAAACGAAGTACGAGAATGTCTCCACGATATGACCATGGCACACATTTTTTACGATACTTTACGGTCATGGATAATGAAAACCCTAACAATATTGCAAACTCATCTTTTCCATTCACATTTCGAGTTATGAGTTGTGCATGGTCAAAATCTGAACAAACTCAGTCAATATCCACATTTTCCTCAACTTTGAGGTACGGAGTCACTGAAGATGGTAGGGGAATCATTACAAACGTGAAGCGATATTAATTAAAAACTAGATGGCTGTCTATTTTCAATTGCATCTCCAAATCGATCCATCGGGCTTGCAAAGTTTTCCATTACAGACTGTACAAAGCGTAATGAAAAATCAGAGGAATAAAAGACTAATCTAGGCGGTAAGAAATATACCGAAGAGGGTGCTGCCGGATCAGTTGAGGCTGAACTTGAAGGACAATTTGAATTAGCATCTAAAGTTAATGTTTCCGTGGCTGAGTCGTATGCCGTCACTCGACAAATGGCCCCATCCAACATTCCAATATCAAAGAAGGGAACGTTGTCGGTATTCATCAAATTATCGATATCTGTTTTTAGTCGATCATAATCATCATCATCGAAACAATCGAAAGTATATTGATAATTGCTACCACCTGTAAATTTACAAGATTCCGTTGGAATTGCAAATACTCGATAATATATGGCTTCATCGTCTGCAACACTTAAATTCGTTAGGGGTAAAACAATATTAGGTTCAGCAGTTGAGGGAACAACAGTCTCATCAATTAGCTGATCCCTAAAAACACTGAGTGTTCCAGCTGCAGTAGGCCATGGGTTGCAATTTTGAAATTGTTGAGGCCCATCATATACCTCAACTCCACCTGGGACACTATAATTACCACAATCTCCTCCATTACCCCAACTACCCGCGTTACCACCAGCCCATGATGGCAATTCTCCCTCTCGTCCGAGTTGACATAGATCAGGCGTGCAATTTGCTTCAGCGTCAATTACCTTCCGATTATCAATCCATAGTCGAATTCTTCCTGGGGTTTGATCGTCGGTACTACCCGTATCAATATCCCATGTAATATCATGCTCCATGCCATCAAATTCTGGAATATCATTTATTGCAATACTTTTTATTGCTCGATCTGGGCCACTAAAGTTATCATTTTCATTGACAGTTGATCTACCCGCCCGCATTCTTAAAAAAAACTCCCCATTAATAAATGCAACCCCAATCCAAGTGCCTCTTGCCTGACCTCCCATATCAAACAATTTAAGCGTTTGAGAAATTGGATCATCATCAACATCAAAATCTGCCCTATTTGGCAAGGTCACATTACCTGAGGCAATATAGTCTTCATGAATAAAGGCTTCTGGATCACTTACATCAGCTCCTTGTCCAAATCCTCCGGCAATATCCCCATCTCCGAAGGTATAGTCGGCTTCTAAACCCGCTGTTATATCACCAGGGTTAGAAGCTAACCCCAAGTCTGTCGCATCTGGATCAAATAACACCCGAATGCGATCACTACGAAAACGATTTGAATTAGTAAATGGATCGATATTCGGAGTGAGATCTAACACCTCAATGGCGGTGGATAATTCTTGGCTTGAGTTATATATCGCAAAAAACTGATTAAAAGCTGCCACCGGTTTATCTACATTTTGGGTAGCCTGGATGGACTGATACTGCATTTTTTCCACGTTAAAAAAAACTTGATAACCAGCTGCAGCTGTTAAACCTAAGATAGCGATAGCAACCAATATCTCAATAATCGAAAAACCAGATTTTAAAATATTACTCAATGGCATATACAGGTATTTTTTCTTTCTTACCTCGAACAGCAATGTTGTCAATAAACACTAATTTAATGTGATGTTTTTGGTAATAGTTAATTGAATTTTTATCATCTTTTGCCATACCGAATAAAATAGTTTTTTTCTTTTCTTTGGTCATCGATTCAAGTCTTGCGGCAACATTCACCACATCTCCCATGACCGAATAATTAAATCTAAAATCTGATCCCATATTACCAACCACAACAGGGCCACTACACAGGCCCATACCAAAATCAATTGATATTAATTTTCTTTTTGTAATGGGCAATAAAGCTTTTACCTGTCTCTCAATACGTGGAATAGATTTTTTTATTTCTAATGAAGCTTGCATCGCTTTTAATTCATAATTATTTACAGCAACCGGTGCGTTCCAAAATGCCATGACTGCATCCCCAATGTATTTATCTATAGTCGCTTCGTGTTTGATTAGAATATTAGTTACTTCATTCATGATGTGGCCTATCACTTTAACCAAAATATCCGGCTGGTCTTTTAAGTTTTCAGTGATGGTTGTGTACCCTCTGATATCCAGAAAAAAGATAGTGGCTTGAATTTCTTGACCGCCTAAAGAGGGAACATCAGATTCTTTATTAATATTTTTTACTAAGCTCTCTGGCACATATTGCATAAAAGAACTTTGAATTTTCTTTTTTTCAATATTCTCAATAAAAGTTTTTATTACATATGTAGTAATCGTAGAGGTAAATATAATTCCTATTGCAAATGGAATATTTACAATCAAACCAAAGCCTAAAAAAATATATTTTGTAAAAATATAAAGAGGAAGTAGAGAGATTGGTAGCAATACAATTATTAGATAAACGGAGAATTTTGTTACTGCCCAGCACAATAAAATACTAAACAGGATGGTTAAAAAATACATGGATTGTTCATACACGGGATGAAAATTAATAAATCTTTTACCTAAAATTTGATCAATTACCTGTAGATGAATTAATGGTCCTGGAACATCATCTTGATAACTTGTACTATGAAAGTCTCCAAGACCAGCTGCAGACGAACCCAAAATAATTATCTTATCGGTGAGGTTGACTGAGTTTTCTTCTAATAGATCTTTTATTGAAACTTTAGTAAATCTATTCATATCGCCATAATGAAAATTAAAGACCCCGTTAAGATCTGTTTCCGTAATGATTTCGCCAGTTTTTATTTGTAATTTATCTCCGATCTCATTCATTTTCAAAATATGATTAGGAGATGATTGAGCTACACGAATCATGTCCAAATTTAATGCTGGGAACACTGATCCTTGGATATTAAAAAGCAAGGGTGTGCTTCTAATTTTTCCCTCTTTTTTAATGGTATTTACAAATCCAAAACCGGCCACCTCAGCATAATCTTCAATGGGAGCAAGTATCGATTCTGTTTCATAAAGATATTGATTTGCGTGCCCTATTACTGTTGTTGGGCTCAATAACTTAGCCTGATTTTTAGAAATATTCTGATCATCATCAATAGCAGCCATGGCTAGGACGTATGGTTTTTGATCCATCTTTTCCATAAGAAGTGTATCGCCATTTAAAATGCCTAGATCAATAAATCTTTGTTCATTAAAACCATAAAATTGAGCCATATTTTTTGCTGAGTATCGATCTTTTTCTGCAAATAAAATATCAACGCCAACAATTAGAGGATTTTGACTATTAATCTTACTAAAAATATCGGCCATCGTTTGACGCGGCCATGGCCATTGACCTATTTGGTTGAGCGATTCATCGTCAATATCAATAAACAACATATTATCTGCATAGCTTTCAAATACCTGATCGTAAGGAAATAACTCACTCACGATGTCGAGAGTTATATTTCGACTCTTATCAGATAACTGCAGAAAATTAAATGAGGCTAAAATCCAAATGAGAAAAGCAGTAATGATACCGATAGGCAGTGGTGACAAAAATTTAATTAGAACTGTGTTAATTGTCTTCATTTGCTTTAAGTATTCCTTATTATTTTATTCCTGTAAAATGAAATCATGATGAATAGACTATTTATTCTTTTATTAAGCCTGTTTTTTTGTCATAGTATTATGGCTGATGTAGTTGGTGTTATATCTTTGGCAACTAAAGAGGTGATCATACTTGCGGCGAGTGGTGAGCAACGTCCTGGAAAAACTGGCGACTCTTTCGAGCACGAAGAAACCATTATTACTCCTCTAGATGGCAAAACCCAACTACTTTTCAAAGATCAGATGACTATTAATTTAAGCCAAAATAGCGAGCTTAAAATTGATGAATTTGTTTTTTCTAATGATAAGCAACAAGAAAATAAATTAACAACGTCAATTAAAAAAGGGGCTTTTAAATTTATTTCAGGGAAAATTTCGGATAAAAATCCTGAGGGCATGAAAGTCAAGACACCCAAAACACAAATCGCAATTCGAGGAACCAGTGTATTGGGGGACATCCAGCCTGAAGCTGAAAATATTGTGTTGCTTGATGGTGCTATTGAAGTTGCCTCAATTGACAACCCAGCTGCAGCACAATTTATTGATCAATCTGGTTTTGGTGTTGCAGTCGATACAGCAACAGGCGATATTGCTCCTCCTCAGCCAGTTGACACAACAAGTTTAAATACCATTTTCAAAGAAGTTAACTTAACAGAAACAGAATCCGAAACCAGTTCACAAGCTGCTCCAGCTGAAAAAGCTGAATCACAAAAACTAGTATCCTCAATCTCAAAAAGCATCTTAGAGGAAGATGACAGCGAGTTAAATAAAACTTTTGGTACAAAAGCCAAAGAGGTCAAAACAGCTATCCTCAAAGCAGCTGATACAGTGATTGCAAAGAAAGAGGCTTCATCAAGTACGCAAAAATCAACAGGTGCATCTAAAACAACAACCAGCTCAAGTACTGCCAGCTCAAGTACTGCCAGTTCAAGTACTGCCAGCTCAAGTACTGCCAGCTCAAGTACTGCCAGCTCAAGTACTGCCAGCTCAAGCACAATAATTTCGGCAGCTACAGTCTTTACGGCTTCTCCTGCTCAATCAGCATCAACTCAATCTATTTCTGTGTCGGTCGCTGAAGTGTTCACGACATTAGCCTCTCAGAACGCTGAAGTAGCTGATGCAATTTTTAAAGAAACTGGCTCAGAACTAACTAATGCATCAAATGTTGTGGTGACCTTAGATGTCGTCTCTGCAGTAGCGTCGGGGGCTAGCACGCCAACCGGAGACACATTCAATAATTTCACAGCAGGCCGATCTGGGACTATTACTCACACCTTTAGTAACTTATCCTTAACGGCGACAGAGGGAACTGGGAGTGCCAGTTTAGTGGGCGTGATGGAAATTGATATCGATGCAAAAACGTTTGAAACCTATCTCAATGGCAGTGGGGATATTGGAGGAGCTAGCTTTAACTTAAATGATTCTGGTAAATATAATACCTGGGGTGATGGGGACAATATAGCAAATGATGGAAGTGTTTATACACTCCTCAATGATACCATTTCAGATTTAAGATTTGAATTTGCTGATTGGATTGCTCTAGGTGGCAGTCGCGCGTCAATGGATATTTATTACACAGCGGATGATTATCCTTTGGGTAATAAAGATTTTGCTAGCATGACTGTGGATATTTATACCAAAGATGGTTTTGGAACTATTGTCGATCGAATTGAAGGAACTGAGCAAATCACACCAAGTCGTTAGAAAACTATTTTTAAAAGTTTTTCGACAGACTCAACATCCACTCTTCCTCATCCTTTCTTTTAAAATTTGAGAGGTTAGATAATGAAGATCCTTTTCGGTACATTATATTAAGAGTCGGTTCCCCTTGCTTTGGGATGTCCCACCCTTGGAGACCAATGAGCCAATTTATTCCATAAAAATTAATTATGTCACGTCTTTCATCATTGGATATCGTTGTATTGGCCGCCTCATAATTATTTTTTACGACGGATTTAAATAAAGTCGTTGCCCCAGGGCCATGGTCTGTTGTCAGGCTCATATTCAGTTGATTGCCCTTAAAGGAATAGTGATCTTCTTTAGCGCTGGTTCTTGATTCTATGTATCCAATGTTTGCTTTAAAATGCTGCCACGATTTGGTGATGCCAACAGAGGCCTTATGAACCCATCCGCTCTTATCATTGTTATCAGAAATTCCATCATAATGTCGAAAATCATTTTTAGTGGCATTAACTCCAAAATTTAATAATAAATTTGGAGCCAATAACCTACGATGATCAATATCAAGTCCATAAAATCCAATAAAATTTTGTTTGGCAAGATGCATCTCGCCCGAATTAATCATAAATTTTGTTGCTCCCCCAAACATCTGATAATCAACCCCTGCACCAACCAAATAACTTTGATTCCTTCCTTCTTTATAACTTGAACCGTATGAGCGGTCATTTAAGATCACGTTAGATAAAAATCGATTATTGTTACCAAGATCTCTTATTAAATTTAAGCCTATGGTGCCTTGCCTAAAATACTCCGGTTGATCGTCAATGCTATTTTCAAAAATATTATCAAAATACAGCACTTGATTATTTACTGAGGCGGCTCTGGCATTATTCTTTTTTCCCCAGCCTACAGAAACAAAACCGCTTAGTGACCATAAAGCATCTTCGATTTCTTCAATGGCTAAACCTAATTCACGTCTGGCCTGAAGAATATTTTCTTGAGGTGCGTTTACATTAGCAATAATTGCCTCATAGAGTCTTTTTGCCTCAGTGGGATTATTTAATTGAATGTTGACTCGAGCCAAAAGGAGTTGTGCGGTTGATTCATTTGGGAGTCTGACAAGAATTCTCTCTAATGAAGCTGCGGCGCCTTTATAATTTCCATTCTTTAATTGTAGGCGTGCTAGTTCAAAGTTTAATTCTAAACTTTGTGGTTTTTTAAAAACCTCCTCAAATATTTCTTCTTCTGTTTGTGCAAAAACAAATGAAATAAAAAAATTTAATAGAATAATTAAAAAATACTTTTTCAAACGAGCATATTTTGTCAATAAAAACTCATTATACTTAAAATCGTATTGGGGTTTTTTAAAAAACTTTTGAAAATCTAAAAAAAATATGTATAAATTAACTAAAAATCTACAGGATCTATATCTAAAAACCATTTAATTCTATTAAATTGTTTGTTGTTTGATAGTTTTTCTTTTATGCTCCGTAAAAATTTATTTAAAGTTAAACGGCTTTTTGAGTGAAAGAATAGTTGATATCGTTCAAACCCTTTCAACCGACCTAGAAAAGGTTGTACTGGATAAAATACATCCACATCCTTAAAATTAATTTCTTTTGCAAGTGCGTACACGTGGTTAATGAAATTTTCTACATTCTTTTTATTTTTACTTTCTGCACGCAACACGGCTTGAAAACAAAACGGTGGAAAATTAAGCTCCTTTCTTAAATTTATTTCTTCTGATGCAAACGATTCATAGTCCTGATTTTTTACAGATTGGTACAAGGGATGTTCAGGAAAATTAGTTTGGATAATAACTTCCCCAGGGATTGATCCACGACCCGCTCTTCCAGCAACTTGGACTAGTTGTGAAAATAGTCTTTCTGAGGCACGAAAATCTGAACTATATAATGCATTGTCAGAATCAAGCACAACCACTAAGCTTAAATTTGGAAAGTCATGTCCTTTGGATAACATCTGCGTTCCAACTAAAATATCAATTTTTTTATCACTCATATCTTGATATAAAGCATCCAACGATGCTTTTGTTTTAATCGTGTCTCGATCAACCCTTCTCACCAAGGCCTTAGAAAATAATTTACTTATCCTCTCTTCAACTTTTTGTGTTCCACTTCCAAGAGACATTAAATCAACATTACCGCAAACCTTACATGAGGAGTCTATCCCTCTTTGGTAATCACAATGATGACAACGTAAATATTGTTTACTTAGATGCACAACCAGTTTTGAACTGCATCTAGAACAACTTGCATACCATCCACAAGATGAACAGAATAAAACTGGTGCATAGCCTCGTCGATTGATAAAAATTAAAATTTGTTGATGTAAACTAAGATGATGTTTAATAGCAGATATTACATATTCTGATATTCCTTCATTTTCTTTATTTGTTTCATCTTTAATTAAATTAATTTTTGGCAGAGTCGCATCTTTCACGGCTCTTGTTGATAACTTATGAAGTAGTAATTTATTTTCATTTACTGAGCGTTGCCAGATTTCAATGGATGGGGTCGCACTGCCAGCTATAAAGGGAATATTTAGCAATTTTGCTCGCATCATTGCAACATCTCTAGCGTGATAACGCAATTTATCATGCTGCTTAAATGATAAATCTTGCTCTTCATCCATAATAATCGCTCGTAAGTTTTTGAAAGGGGTGAATACAGATAATCTTGTTCCGATGATTATTTGTGCCTTTCCATTTTTTGTTTGCTCCCAGTTTTCTACTCTTTTTTTCTGAGTCAGCTGACTATGTAAAGAGATAACTAAATAGTTTGAAAATCTTGAGGTGAATCGATCTTCTAATTGAGGAGTTAAATTTATTTCTGGAACTAGAATTAGAACCTGTCCATTATTTTTGACATATTCTTCGATGAGGTGCATGTACACCTCTGTTTTTCCACTTCCTGTAATGCCATAAATCAAAAAGGCTTCAAATCCTTGTGCAGCTATAATTTTTTCATATATTTCGGACTGTTCTTGATTTAGTTTAAGTGCGGTTGTTTTTTGAATAATCTTTGTTTTCTGGTACTCCCTTTCTTTAACAAAATTAAGAGTTATCAATTCCTTTACATATTTTTTCCAATTAATGGAAATCATCTTTAACGCTTCTTCTGTTTGCTTTTCTTTGAAGATTACCTTTGCTATTTCTATAAGGTTTTTTTTTCGCGCACTGATTTGATCGATCGCTGACTGATTCAAAAGATTTGTTGCTTCATATATGTATGATTTTTTGTTAAGAACTTTTTCTGTTTTTTTTAAATTTGACGGAACCGCAATATGAATTGTTTGGCCAATGGGATAATGATAATAACTGGATACAAACTTAAATAATTTAAAGAGCTCTTCATTAAGTAAAATGTCATTATCAACCCTTATTATTTTCTTTATTTGGTGAGCTTCCAGCTCTGTTGATGAATCAACCTCAACAACGATACCCATTACCTTTCTCGAACCAAAAGGCACTAGCACAGCCTGACCAAATGCAACATTTTCTTCACACTGATAATCAAAAAAATCATCGATTGGGACATCAATGGCAACTTTAACAATTGAAGTTTCTTTTGGATTCATAACAGATTAACTATATCTGGCATAAGGAGTCAGGTAAAATAATATTTTTTTAAAATATTACCATTAGTGAAAACTGAATTAGCCAGCATTATCTCCTCAGCATTAGATCAGATCCTAGATGATTCTTCTAATATTGATATCCATATTGAGCGCCCTAAAACATTGGAACATGGTGACTATTCAACAAATATAGCGCTGCAATTAACAAAAATATTAAAAAAGAATCCTCGAGAAATAGCTCAATTGATAATTGAAAAAGTTGGATTAGATCCATCTATTGACCGACTAGAGATCGCAGGGCCAGGCTTTATTAATTTTTATTTAAGCTCTGCTGGAAAATCCTCAATAATAAATAGTATTTTTTCACAATCAACCAACTATGGTCATAACTTAACTGGTAAAAATCAAAAGTTACAGGTTGAATTTGTATCAGCGAATCCTACAGGGCCACTTCATATTGGCCATGGAAGGGGGGCAGCTATTGGTGACTCATTAGCACGCATTATGCAAGCCAACGGCTGGGATGTGACAAGAGAGTTTTATTACAATGACGCTGGCCAACAAATTAATAATCTAGCCTTGTCTGTTCAATCAAGGATAAAGGGTATTGAGCCAGACGATGTAAATTTTCCTGAAGACGGATATCGAGGTGAATATATCTTAGAAATTGCAGATGCCTATTCAAACTTAAAAACAGTCGAGGTTGATGGGGAGATAGTAAAAGCCAATGGCAATCCCGATGATATTGAAAATATCAAAAGATTCAGCGTTGCCTTTTTGAGAAACGAACAAAATATAGATCTTGCTGCATTCCAAACGACTTTTGATGTTTTTACCCTGGAATCCATGTTTTATGAAAATAAAAATGTCGAGAAGGTTTTAGATTTATTAGAAAAAAATGGCTTCAGCTACAAAAAAGAAGATGCCACGTGGTTAAAGACAACTGAATTTGGAGATGACAAAGACCGGGTCATGATCAAATCGGATGGTTCCTATACCTATTTTGTTCCTGACGTCGCCTACCATTTGAATAAATGGGAAAGAGGATTTGTTAGGGTTATAAATGAACAAGGCGCAGATCATCATAGCACCATCACCAGAGTAAGAGCAGGGCTCCAAGGCCTAAATTTAGGCATACCAAAAGATTGGCCAGATTATGTTTTACATCAAATGGTTACTGTGACAAAAAATAATCAAGAAGTAAAAATTTCAAAAAGAGCAGGAAGTTATGTCACATTAAGGGATCTTATTGATGAAGTAGGTTCTGACGCCACAAGATACTTTTTACTCGCCCGAAAACCTGACTCACAACTTATTTTTGATATTGATCTAGCCAAATCACAAACAAATGATAATCCTGTGTATTACATACAATATGCTCACGCCAGAATATGTGCTGTTCTTAATCAAGCCAAGATGAAACCAGAAGATTTACAAAATTTTGATGAAGCTCTTTTAACATCAACACACGAGCATCAATTAATAAAAAGGCTGTCTGAGTTCCATGAAATTATTTCACTATCTGCCAGCGAGTCTTCACCCCATTACATTGCAACATTTCTAAAAGATCTGGCTGCCGATTTTCACAGTTATTACAATGCAAATAAATTTTTAAGTGATGACAAAGCTCTCCAAAATGCGAGACTGGCATTAATTGGTGCAACGAAAATAGTTATAAAAAATGGGTTACAATTACTTGGAATTTCAGCTCCTGAAAAAATGTAGAGGACAACATGGCTCAAGATTACCGAACAAAAAAAGAAATCAATCAAACTCAAGCTTTATTTACTAATGGTTTATTCATCGGTGTGCTGTTAGGAATTTTATTATCCATTGGAGTAACTTTATTCATTACTAGCGGGAAGTCTCCGTTTGTTCTCAAAGACACGGAAGGGGCATGTATTGAGATTAATTCTACCTTTGGTGATGAGGACGTTATTGCCATTGACGAAGATGCGTCTTTTGATTTTTATGAAAATTTACCTGAAAGCCAGGAAACTTACAGCAAAAATACCCCAGCTAAAATCAATGACGACAGAGCAATTCAATATTACTTGCAGGTGGGTGCCTTTTCTGAGGAATCACAGGCAGATAATCTGAAAGCTAAACTCGCGTTAATGAGTTATGAATCAGTCATCATGTCAGCAAGAATTGGTGATGACACATTTCACAGGGTGAGCGTTGGTCCCTATGAAGATATGGATGAAGCAAAAAAAATTCGTGAAAATCTTATAAAAGAAGGATTTAAGGCGAACTTAATCAAGCTCACTAAGCCAAAAGATTAAGTTATAAATTATTTTAAGGAATCACAATGAAAAAAATATTTTTTCTATTTTGTCTGTTTATTTTTCAATTTTCTCATGCCGTTGATCCGCAGTTAAATGTTAACTTCAAACCGACAAAAGAAAAAATTGCAACAGAAGCCAGTGATAAGATTGAGGTTGTTGAAATGTTTTGGTATGGCTGTGGGCACTGTTATTCTTTTGAGCCTGAGTTAAAAAAATGGCAAGCGTCTCTACCAAAAGATGTTGTATTCAAAAAAATTCCAGCCGTGCCTAGAAGAGACTGGATACCCATGGCAAGAGCATATTACGCGATGGAGTCGCTTGGCGTTTTGGATGATTTACATAGTAAAATTTTTGAAGCCATTCACAAGGACAAAACTCTCAGTCCAGTCGATGAAGCCGGCGCAATCAAATGGATCGCATCCAACGCTAAACTTGATACTGATAAGGTGAAAGCTGCATTCAAGTCATTTTCAATGGAAGCGAAACTAAAAAAAGCGAATCAAATGTTTCGAAGTGCAGGTGCGACTGGAGTCCCGACCCTTATTATTAATGGTTCGTACATTACCTCATCAACAATGGCGGGCGGGCCCAAAAATGCAATCGATGTTACTAACGGTATTATTGATTCAATTCGATCACAACAATAAAATCGATTGATTAAAAAAATTTTTATTACAGGTGCTTCCTCAGGATTAGGCTGGGCCCTTGCAAAAGGGTATGACTCTGAGAATATCATCTTAGGATTGGTTGGTCGTAATAAAGAAAACTTACTGAAATTACAAAAAGAACTTAAGTGTCGCTCCCTAGTATTGGTTGCCGATGTCGCAAAACCTTCTTCAATGCGAATAGCAGCAAATACGTTTAAGAAAAAATATGGCTCTCCAGACATCATCATAGCCAATGCTGGGGTAAGTTCAGGAACATTGGCATCAAAAAAAGAAGATCTAGAGGTTATTCACAAGATTTTTCAAATAAATTTCCATGGGGTATTGAACACTTTTAATCCATTTATGGATGACCTATTAAAATGTAAACAAGGGCAGTTAGTTGCTATTGCTTCTATTGCTGGAATCAGGGGACTGCCAGGTGCTGGAGCTTACAGTGCATCAAAGTCAGCACTGATAAACTATATGGAAAGTATACGGGTTGAATTAAAAAAATTTAATATTCACGTCACTACAATTTCACCTGGCTATATAAAAACTCCCATGACAAAAATTAATACATACCCCATGCCTTTTTTAATTGATGTAGATCAGGCAGCAACCAAAATAATCCATATTATTGACAAGAAAAAATCTCATGCCATTCTGCCATGGCAAATGTCTCTTGTTGCAAAAATTATGCATATATTGCCCAATTACCTTTGGGATTTTTTAGCAAAAAATGGACCTAAGAAGAAGAGGAATATTTTATAAAAACATATTATATAAATTTATATAATGTTATATAATAATGCACATGTTTGAAGCCATCGATTTAGCACGTTTTCAGTTTGCCTTTGTGGTAAGTTTCCATATTATTTTTCCTGCCTTTACTATTGGGCTAGCGTCTTATCTTGCCGTACTAGAGGGACTGTGGTTATGGAAAAGAGAAGATCGCTATCTAAAATTATTTAATTATTGGTTAAAGATTTTTGCTATTGCCTTTGGTATGGGAGTTGTTTCAGGAATAGTGATGAGCTATCAATTTGGAACAAACTGGTCTGTATTTTCTGATAAAACTGGGCCCGTTTTAGGGCCTTTGATGGGATACGAAGTTTTATCTGCCTTCTTTCTAGAAGCTGGATTTTTAGGAATTATGTTATTCGGTATGAACAAAGTGGGTAAAAAACTTCATTTTTTTGCAACCCTGATGGTAGCATTTGGAACATTTTTCTCAGCATTCTGGATCCTGTCTGTTAATAGCTGGATGCATACCCCAGCAGGATTTAGCATCAATGATGTTGGTCAATTTGTTCCAGAAAATTGGATTGAAATTATATTTAATCCATCTTTCCCATATCGGTTAACTCACATGTTAATGGCTGCCTACTTAACAACAGCGTTTGTTGTAGGGGCAGTAGGTGCCTGGCATCTCTTAAAAAATAACAGAAATTTATGTGCACGCACCATGTTATCCATGGCCATGTGGATGGCTGCGATTGTTGCCCCATTGCAGCTAATTGCCGGGGATATGCACGGCCTGAACACTTTAGAATACCAACCAGCCAAAATTGCAGCCATGGAAGGTCACTATGAAACAAAAAAAGGTGCTCCACTGATATTATTTGGAATCCCTGATGACGAAGCCATGGAAATAAATTCTATTGTTGAAATACCAAAATTAGGCAGCATGATATTAAAACATGATTTCGATGCTGAAATTAAAGGCCTAAAAGATTTTCCAGCAGATGAAATCCCTCCAGCAGAAATTATTTTTTGGTCTTTCCGCATCATGGTTGGCATCGGTATGGCCATGATTGCTTTAGGTTTATGGAGTTTATTCTTAAGGTGGAAAGATAAATTTTATTCAACCAAACTATTTCATATTGTTTGTATGATCATGGGTCCAGCAGGCTTTATTGCTGTCATAGCCGGTTGGATCACGACCGAGGTTGGGAGACAACCATTCACTGTCTATGGGATGTTAAAAACCATTGATTCTGTATCGCCTATTGATGCTCCTGCTGTAGCAACCTCATTGCTTGTTTTCATAGTGACGTACTTCCTAGTATTTGGCGCTGGAACTTATTATATTTTTAAACAGTTTTCCATTAACCCGGACATTGATAAAGATCAAACAAAAAAAGTTGGTTCTTTGGGTGTTTCATTAAAGTTGTTTGATAAAGCATGAGTATCGAATTAATTTGGGCCATCATTTTGTGTTTTGCCATCTTTGCTTATGTGGTACTGGATGGGTTTGATCTCGGAATTGGCATCAACTATCCTTTTATAACATCCAAGTGGGAAAGAGACATCGCTATGAATACCGTTGCACCCATTTGGGATGGTAATGAAACATGGCTTATTCTTGGTGGTGGTGGTTTATTTGCCGCCTTTCCACTAGCTTATAGCGTAGTTCTTCCAGCGCTGTATGTGCCATTAACTGCCATGCTAATTGGTCTGATTTTAAGGGGTGTTGCTTTTGAATTTAGATGGAAGGATAAAAGCAAAACTCAGATTTGGGATAAAGCTTTTATAATCGGTTCGATTACAGCTACATTTTTTCAAGGTGTAGCACTCGGTGCTTTTCTTCAAGGAATACCGATTGAAGGTCGATCATTCAATGGGGATTGGTGGCACTGGCTCACACCATTTTCAATTTTCACTGGGATTGCGCTGATCTTTGGTTATGGTCTGCTTGGCTCAACTTGGCTAATTTATAAAACAGAAAATAAAACAAAGCGTCATATGCAATTTTTAGGTAAACGATTTTTTATTTTAACTCTCGTTATGATTTTAATTGTGAGCTTATGGACACCTTATTTACACCCTGAGTATTTTCAGAAGTGGTTTAGTTATCCTCGAATTCTTTATGTGCTTCCTGTACCATTATTAGTTTTAATTGCCACTGTATTTTGTTTTAGAGCATTAATTAAGAACTATGATTTACAACCTTTTCTGTGGAGCATAGTATTATTTTTGCTATCGTTTATTGGTTTAATGATTAGTATTTACCCTAACATCGTTCCTCCAGGGCTTGATATTTGGCAGGCTGCAGCTCCTAAAAAAAGTTTACAATTCTTATTGATAGGCGTTCTAATTTTTATACCTATCATCATCGCTTACACCTCTTTTACTTATTGGGTTTTTCGTGGCAAAACCAAACCCAATGAAAGCTATCATTAATTGAAAAAAATAATTTACTTTATTTTTATTTGGATTCTATCTGTGGGGTTTATTTCTCTGATTGGATATTTAATAAAGCTGTTGATTAAATAACTATAGATCTAAATCAATATTTTTTACAGAATTTAAAAATTGAGGCTTATATTTTGTTTTAGTTTTTGTTTTTGTAGTTGACTCTTTTATGTTGTTGTTATGTTTATCTGATTTCTGATCCATTTCTTTAAATGCATAAATGATTGAATATAAGGCAATTAAAAATGAAAGAATGAGTATTAATGATAATAAGGGCAAAGATAAATCCATAATCATGATTATAAATCGTCTACAGCTTTTATTAAATTTTCAACACACTCTTTTGCATCGCCCAAAAACATCATTGTTTTATCATCGTAAAATAGCTCATTATCAAGTCCCGCATAACCAACTCCCATTGTTCTCTTATTAACAATAATCGTTTTTGCCTTTTGAGCTTCCAAGATAGGCATCCCATAAATTGCTGACCCAGGCTTTTTAGCTGCGGGATTAACAACATCGTTTGCGCCTATAACAAACACCAGATCAGTATCAGAAAAGTCATTATTTATTTCTTCCATCTCAGAGACTTGGTCATATGGAACATCTGCTTCAGCCAAAAGGACATTCATATGTCCTGGCATTCTTCCAGCGACTGGATGGATTGCATAACGAACATTAATATCTTTCTCTAGAAGTTTATTTGTCAATTCTTGCAAAGCATGTTGAGCTCTCGCTACTGCTAACCCATATCCAGGGATAATAATTATATTTTCTGATGAGGTCATTAGATAAGCCACGTCTGCAGCCGAACCTGTTTTATGTTGTTTTTTATTTTCATCAACTGATGCTTCTGCTACATCCGATCCAAAACCTCCAAGCAAAACAGAAATAATAGACCTGTTCATTGATTTACACATGATGTATGACAATATTGCGCCCGAAGATCCGACGCATGCTCCCGCGATAATTAATACAGAGTTATTTAAAGTAAAGCCAATTCCTGCGGCGGCCCATCCAGAATAACTATTTAACATCGATACCACGACAGGCATATCAGCACCGCCTATGGGGATAATTAGTGTGATCCCTAAAATCAATGCGCAACAATTCATTAATATAAAGGCAAGATTATTTTCATAAATAAAAAAGATCATTCCAAAAATAATCATCAGAATAAAAATTAATAAATTTAATAGGTGTTGTCCTTTAAAAATAATTGTTTTTGAAATAAATTTTCCTGATAATTTTCCAAAAGCAACTAGGGACGCTGTAAATGTAATTGCGCCAATAAACGATCCTAAAAACAACTCTACTCTTTGCGTTGTTGAATATGTATTTGTGAAATTATAAATAGAAGCAAAGGCAATCAGCATAGCCGCCAAGCCTACAAAAGAATGCATTAAAGCAACCAATTCTGGCATTTTGGTCATATGTACTTTTTTTGCAATAACTAATCCTATTGCCCCCCCAGCAAAGACTGAAATAGCGATAAGCCAAAAAACATAATCTAGATTCATGCTTAGAGTGGTCATGATAGCAATGGTCATACCAATCATTCCATAATAATTTCCTCTTCTTGAAGATTGGGGAGAGGATAGGCCGCGCAATGCTAAGATGATTAGAATTGCCGATATCAAATACAGAGATAAATTTAGGGTCGTCATCATTTATTTTTATCTTTCTTTTTGAACATATCGAGCATTCTTTGCGTAACCATGAATCCGCCAAAAATATTAATCGAAGCAAAGAAAATTGCTATGGCGCCCAAGATACTACTTAATGAAAAAATATTACCGTCAATTTCAACGACCTGGAGTATTGCTCCAACAATCACAATTCCAGATATAGCATTAGTAACTGACATTAAAGGGGTATGCAGTGCAGGCGTCACATTCCAAACCACATGGAATCCAACAAAGATAGCTAAAACAAAAATTGTAATATTTTGTATCGTTAATATTTCATCCATATTTTATTCCTAATTAATGGAACAAGCTTTAACAAGCTCATCCTCTTTGTTAATTTTTAATTGATTGTCTTCAACAATTAATTCAAGAAAAGCAAATAGATTTTTTGCGTATAAAATTGAAGCGTCATGTGCCAACATAGATGGGAGGTTCTGATAGCCAACAATAGTTTTTCCATCAACATTGATTACTTGATCAACCTTAGTCAGTTCACAATTACCGCCAGCAATATCAACAATCACAGATCCTGGTTTCATCGATCGCACATCAGCCCCACTAATTAGTACAGGTGGTTTTTTTCCTTGAACCATGGCCGTTGTAATGACAATGTCAGATTTTTTGATGGTCTCAGATATGATATTTCTTTGTCTATCCAGCCAAGATTTTGGCATCATCTGTGCGTAACCGCCCTTACCTTCAGCTATTGATTTTTCTTCCTCTGTTTCATAAGGAACATTAACAAATTTAGCTCCTAGGGATTCGACTTGATCTTTGACTGACGGTCGAACATCAGATGCCTCTACAACAGCGCCTAACCGCTTAGCAGTTGCTATTGCTTGCAATCCAGCAACGCCGACACCTAAAATTAACACTCTTGCAGGCTTCACAGTTCCAGCAGCAGTCATCAGCATTGGCATAAATTTTTTATAATATTCTAAAGCTAATAAAACAGATTTATATCCGGCAATATTGGCTTGTGAGGATAGAACATCCATCGATTGAGCGCGAGTATTTCTTGGTAGTTTCGAGAGATCAAAGGCATTATTCTTAAAAGATATACTTTGAATAGAGCTTAAGTTTCCAATCACTATTCCTTTTTTTAAATCTTTTAATACTTCTTCATTTGGTATTGATACAGTTAATAGAACATCAGCTGTATCTGTTATTTCTTTTTTTGGTTTTATTTCAGCGCCAGCATCAGTAAAATCTTTTTCCGTAAAATCAGCTTGAATAAAACAACCCTGCTCAATAAAAACTTCTATTTTTTTTGCATTTAATTTTTTAATTATCTCAGGGCTTATAGCCACCCTATTTTCATTTTTATCAGCTTCATTTAGTACACCAACGATCATAAATTTTTACCTTAAAAAATTTTGATATTTTTTGATTTTATATCTTTTAATGCTAAAACAAACTTTTCAATTGCTTCCATTCTCACTGTACTTTTTCTGTAAGCAATGGCTATTCTTCTATATGGTACAGGATTTTTAAATGGAATAATTTTTACGAGTGGGTTATTGTAGTTAATTGCTGTCGCAGTTTTTGGTAAAACAGAAATCCCCAGATT